>JAVKCR010000243.1:0-10760 GCA_040222645.1 Rhodospirillales bacterium | reverse complement strand
TGGTTAGCGTGACCATCTGACTCACTCCGTTCCTTAATCCTTGAGCGTATTGAGATACGCGACGACATCCTCGATTTCCTGCGCAGACAGGATCGTCTTGTTCTGGAATTTCTCCGCGACCCGGTTGAGGCCTTCGGTGCGATGGAAGCCCGGCATGATGGTATCCGGGAACAGCGCCTTGGAATTCGAGACGATCAGCCGCAGCTGCCCTTCGGTCCAACGGGAGCCCGCACCGTCGAGCGGCGGGCCAACCTCGCCCTGGAACGGCTGTTCGGGAATCGCCGAGACCTGGTGACAGGCCAGGCAATTGCCAAGCCGCCGGTTGATCATGATTTCCCGGCCCCTGTCCGCATTGCCGGCTTCCGCTGTCAGCGGCTCCGGAATTGCGTCCTCCACTACCTTGTATGGCACCGCGCCGGCCGCAAGGGCCGCAACGGATGTCAGACCGACGATGGCCGCCACGCCGATGCCGATTGCTTGTTTGAACATTTGTTGCCTCCTCCGTTCCGGAACCCAGACCGTTCCGTTCTTCCGGTTCTTGTCATGGCCTGTGTCGGATACACGCCTGCCCGCCGGTTGTCATCTTTCGGAGGCTACGCGATGTTAACGATACGATCAATCTAAATATATGAATTTTTCTATCTGTTCGTTTTTGCACTGCAACATGCACGAATATTACAAAACATTACCCGACCTCGTTGAAGGCCGGGATCATCTCCTGCAGCCAGAACCCGATGGCGTTGATGCCGCCGGTGAGGAACAGGATGCCGGTTACGACCAGCAATGCGCCAGCGACCTTCTCGATTGTCGCCATGTGACGTCTGAGTTTCGCGGAGACCGCGAGGAAGCGGGATACGAAGACGGCCGCCAGGATGAACGGCAGCCCGATTCCGGCCGCATAGGCCGCCAGCAGCCCGATGCCGCTGGCGAGGCTGTCCTCTCCGCCGGCCATGAACAGGATGGTTGCCAGGATCGGCCCGACGCAGGGTGTCCAGCCGAACGCGAAGGCAAGCCCGAGCAGGAAGGCCCCGAGCACCCCGCCCCCACGGGAGGGTCCGTCGAACTTTGCCTGGCGGTAGAGCAGCGGTATCCGGAGCCAGCCCAGGAAATGCAGGCCGAAGAGGATGATCAGGCAGCCGGCGATGGTCGACAGGATCTCGGCATTCTCCGACACCAGCCGGCCGAAGGCGGTGGCGATCGCGCCGAGCGCGATGAAGATGACGGCGAAGCCCGTCACGAAGGCGATGCTGCGGATCATCACCTTGCGGTGCAGATGCTCGTCGGCCTGCACCAGGTCGCCGTAGGTGATTCCGGCGATATAGCAGAGATAGGGCGGCACCAGCGGCAGCACGCAGGGGGAGATGAATGAGATCAAACCGGCTGCGAAAGCCGCGAGAAGCGAGACATCCATGGTCATTTCCGTTCCCCCGCGCCCGACTGGCGCATTATTGCCGCGGCCGCCTGCCGAATTTGAATGCATATATCGCATTTCTTGAATATATTCTTCGCCATGAATCGGTTTGGAAAGCAAGCGGGTTGTTTGACGGGCGCCGTCCTGGCGCTCGCTTTCATGCTCACGTCTGCGGCTACCCACGCGGCCGATGGTCTGAAATTGCTGATGTTCGAACAGGATGCCTGCATCTGGTGCGAGGCGTGGAACCGGCAGATCGGCCCCGCCTATCCGAACAGCTGGGAAGGCAAGGTGGCGCCGCTGGATCGCGTCGACATCCACAACGGCAACCGGCGCGATTACCAGATCCGCCCCTGGCCGCGCCACACCCCGACTTTCGTGCTGATCGAGAACGGCAGGGAAGTCGGGCGCATAACCGGGTACCCCGGCGAGGATTTCTTCTGGCCCATGCTCGACGAGATATTCGGGCGCGCCGGGATCAAGGAGCCGTCGGGCTGAACGCACCGGCGAACACAGGGAAGGAACAGACATGAAACATGCTGCATTGCTCGCCGCCACCGCCGCGGCGATCGCGATTGCCCAGCCAGCAGCCGCACAGGATGCGGATGACGGCGCGCTGGTCGCCTTCAAGATGATGAAGCCGGAGATCGCCCTGAAGCTGGCCCAGGCGACGCTGAACCATTGCCGCGACGCCGGCTACCAGGTGGCGGTCACCGTGGTCGACCGCTCGGGCATCGTGCAGGTCGTCCTGCGCGATCGCTTCGCCGGACCGCACACCATCGAGACGTCCCGCCGCAAGGCCTGGACCGCGGCCAGCTTCCGCACCGACACGCTGTCCTTCGCCGACGTCACGAAGGCCGGCGAGGCACTGAACGGCATCCGGCATGTATCCGAAGCCATGGCGGTCGGTGGCGGCATTCCGGTCGAGGCCGCCGGCACCCAGGTCGGCGCAGTCGGTGTCTCCGGCGCGCCGGGGGGCGATCTCGATCACGAATGCGCCGCGGCCGGCATCGCGGAAATCGCCATCGATCTGGAATTCTAGCGCCGGACAGGCGGAGATTGTATGAACAGGCGGTCAGGGGAGATTAAGAACATGGGTTTGCCGAGCGAAGCGGAGATCATCGAGTTTCCGGCCGACATGCTGAACAAGGCAAGACAGGCCGCAGACATGCTGAAGGCGCTCGGCCACGAGCACCGGCTGCTGATCATGTGCCTGCTCGCCGACGGCGAGAAGGCGGTGACGGAACTGGAACACCTGCTGTCGCTGAAACAGCCGGCGGTCTCCCAGCTGCTGACCCGGCTGCGCGCCGACGACCTTGTCGAGACGCGCCGCGACGGCAAGACGATCTACTACTCGATCAAGGATCCCAACGTGAAGGAGATCCTGGAGACCCTCTACCGGCTCTATTGCGAACCCGACGGCGGCTGCGTGACCGGGACCTGACCGATGTCCCTTGACCCCGCGGTCGCGACGAGTGTCGCGCTCGGCGGCGCGGTCCTCGGCATCATCCTGGGTTTCATCGCGCGCTGGACCCGCTTCTGCACCCTGAGCGCGGTGGAAACCGCGATCTATGGCGACAATACCGTCCAGATCCGCATGTGGGTCTTCGCCATCGCCATTGCCGCCGCCGGTACCGCGCTACTGGTGCATGGCGGGCTGGTGGATATCTCGGAGACCGTCCACCTGCTGCCGCGGTTCGCCGTGGCCGGCCCTGTCCTCGGCGGGCTGATGTTCGGGCTCGGCATGGCCGCGGTCGGCACCTGCGGCTTCGGCTCCGTGCTGCGGGCGGGCGGCGGCGATCTGCGCGGGCTGGTGGTGGTGCTGGTCATCGGCGTGACCGGCTACATGACCATCCGGGGCATCTTCGCGCTGCCCCGTCTCGCCTATGTCGAGACGCTATCCCTGCCGCTGCCGATCGGCACGAATGCGACCCTCGGGTCGTTGCTGGTCGATGTCGCCGGTCTCGGCTTTCCGTCCCTCAAGCTGCCCATCGCGCTTGGCGCAAGTTCCCTGCTGGCCCTTTGGTGCCTGGCCGGGCGCGATTTTCGCACCAATGGCAAGGCCCTGGCCGGCAGTACCATCGTCGGACTGACCGTGATTGGCGGCTGGTTCGTCACCGGCTGGATCGGCGGAGACGAGTTCAACCCGCAGCCGGTCGAATCGCTCTCCTTCGTCGCGGCCGCGGGCGCCACCGTGATCTACCTGATGACCTTCACCGGGGCGACGGTGACCTTCGGGGTCGGGCTGTTCATCGGCGTTCTGGCCGGCAGCTTCCTCGCCGCCTGGAAGTTCGACGAACTGCGCCTCGACGCCTTCGACGATCCGCGCGAGATGCGCCGCCACCTGTCGGGCGCGGTACTGATGGGTGTCGGCGGCGTTCTCTCGATGGGCTGTTCCATCGGCCAGGGCCTGACCGGCGTCTCGACGCTGGCGCTTCCCTCCTTCCTCGCGCTGCTCTCGATCTGGGCCGGGGCCGCGCTTGGACTGCACCTGCTGTTCAGCGGCTGGAGCCTCTGGCCGCGGCGGCGCTGAATACATAGTCAAAATTATATATTTCTATGTCTGTGCCTGCCGGCGTAGGATGGCCGCAACGATGAAAAGAGGCGGCACGCCGATCGCCGCACCATGGAGAAAGGAAGCCGCCATGCTCATGAAACGGTTGCTGACCGCGATTGCGGCCTGGTCGATGGCCGCCGCGCTGCCCGCCGCGGCCAGCCAGGACATTGCCGACATGTATCCCGGCTCGCTGCTCTATTCCAAGCCGGTCGAGGTGATCCCCGGGATCTTCTCGGCCATCGGGGCGACCGCACCGCCGGGCCGCGAGAATGCCGGGCACAACAACAACCTCTCCTTCATCGTCACCGGCGACGGGGTGATCGTCGTCAATGGCGGGGCCTGCGCGAAGCTGGCCGCCGCCCTGCATGACGAGATTCGCAAGGTCACCGACGAGCCGGTGAAGCTGGTGATCAACGAGAACGGCCAGGGCCACGCCATGCTCGGCAACAGCTACTGGGCCGATCTCGGCGTGCCGATCCTCGCCCATGCGGACGCCGCCGCGGAAACCGCCGCGCATGGTCACGAGATCCTCGCCTCCATGCAGCGCTACAACGGCGACCTCGCCCTGGGCACCCGCGTTGTCGCACCCACGATCACCTTCGAGGACCGCTACGAGATCGACATGGGCCGCTTCCGCATCGAGGTGCTGCATCTCGGTCCCGCGCACAGCCCGGGCGACATCCAGGTCTGGATCCCGCAAGAGAAGCTGGTGATCGCCGGCGACATCGCCTTCCACGAACGCATGCTGCCGATCTTCGATGACACGATAACGAAGGACTGGATCGAGACCTGGGATACCGAGTTCGAGAAGCTCGGCGCGCTCTACGTCATCCCCGGGCACGGCCACCCCACCAACATGGCGCAGGTCCGGCGCTATACCCGCGACTATCTCGTCTATCTGCGCGGCAGGATCCGCGCGCATCTGGACAATGGCGGCACGCTGGACGACGCCTATTTCGTCGACCAGTCTCCCTACAGGCATCTCGACACCTTCGAGGAACTGGCGACGAGGAATGCGGGCTACGTCTTTGTTGAGATGGAGTTCGAGTGACCACCAGCGGCCGCGGCCGACAGGAGACCGTTGACGTGACCCATCCCCGCGCGCTGTCGGCGCTGCTCGTCCTCTCGGCGTTTCTCGCCTCGGCGGATATATTGGTGATCGAGATCCTCGCCGGGCGCATCCTTGCGCCCTATGTCGGCATGTCGGTCTATACCTGGACGGCGATCATCTCGACCATCCTCGCCGGGCTGACCATCGGCAATTACATCGGCGGGCGGCTCTCGACCGGCGACACCCAGACCGATTGCCGGCGGCTCGGCTGGATATTCGCCGCCGCCGCCTTCGCGACCATCGCCATCCTGTTCCTCGCCCGGCCGCTGGCCGGCGCCGTGCTTGCCACGACGGAGAGCGCGGTCGCGGCGGTATTGCTGCTCTCCGGCGGTATCTTCCTGCTGCCGGCCCTGTTCGGCGGCATGACCGGCCCGGTGATCGCCCGCGCCGTGCTGGCGCTCAATCCGGACAATCACGGCCATACGCTGGGATTCGTCTATGCGGCAGGCTCTGCAGGCGCCATCGTCGGGTCGATCCTCTCGGGCTTCGTGCTGATCCCCTGGCTCGGCAGCGCGCAATCGACCCTGATCGCAGGCGGCGTGCTGGTCGTTCTTGCCATCCTCTGGCTCTCCCTCGGCCGGATGCGCGCCATGGCGGCCGTTGCGGGCGTCCTGCTCATCGCCGCGACTTGGGGTGCGGGCGCCGGCTGGCGCGAAGCCTGTCTGCGGGAATCCGCCCTGTTCTGCATCCGGGTGATCCCCATGGACGCCCCCGACCTGGCACGCGCCGGGGTGCGCGGCCTCGTGCTCGACCACCTCGTGCATGGCATGAATGTCCGCGACGAGCCGGGCGCGCTGATCAGTCCCTATGCCTCGCAGATGCACCGCGCGGTGCTGCGGCTGCATCCGGAACCGGAGAGTGTCTTCTTCGTCGGCGGCGGCGCCTACACCATCCCGCGCGCCTGGGGACAGGCGCTCGCGGTGACGGTCGCCGAGATCGACCCCGTGGTGACGGAGGTGGCGCGCGAGCATCTCTGGCTCGACCCCACGGGCATGACCATCCTGCACGAGGACGCCCGCGTCGCGCTCCGTCGCCTGCCGGATCGGTCCTTCGATCTCGTGGTCGGAGACGCCTTCAAGGATGTCGCCGCGCCGTTCCACCTGCTGACCGCGGAATTCAACGCGCTGGTGCACCGGAAGATGAAGCCGGGCGGGCTCTATCTCCTCAATCTCGTCGACCGGGAGCCGGAAACCCGGGCCCTGAAAGCGGTCGCGGCGACCTTCGCCACCGCCTTCCGCACGGTCATCGTCTGGAAGGAACTGAACGAGACCGGCAAGCCTAAGCGTCACACCTTCGTCGTCGTCGGCACCGACCGAACGATAGACCCGGCGATGCTGCGCGCGGCGACCCAGCCCGGCTGGGCCACCTGGCGGATCGCGTCGGAGGACAGGTCGGATGCGATGGTGCTGACCGACGCCCACGCGCCGCTCGAACATCTGCTCGGGCTTGCCGCCGACACGATCAACTGACGCTGTGCGTCCCTACCAGTTCGCCGGGTCGCCGCCGCTCGCTTCCAGCGCCTGCACCTGCTCGTTGAGGTAGGCCTGGAAGTTGGACTCCACGTAGCGGCCCTCGCGCACGAACCTGAACATCTGCAGGAAGGTGAAAGGCCGGAAATAGCCGGGCAGACGGGCCGCCTCGATATCGCGGCCGGACTTGCCCTCGCCGATCCGGTCGGGCGGCGGGAAGAACAGGATGGTCGGCGTGAAGTTCGCCTGCCATTTCCGCGCGATCGCGCGCTCCTCCAGCTCCTCGCCGTCGAAATCCGTCACCGCCCGGCTGCCATGCAGGTTGAGTTGCACCATGTCGAAATTGGCCGGGATGTAGTCGCGCACCTTGGGATGGGCGAAATTCACCTCGTGTGTCTTCTTGCAGAAGGGGCAGCCGCGCTGCTCGATGATCACCGCGTAGTTGCGGCCCGCCTCATGCGCGGCCATCACGTCCTCGCGCATGTCGAGGAAACTGTCGATGAACCAGTCCTGCACATGCAGGCCGTCATCGTTCATCTTCACCGCCGCTGCCGCCTCCCGGTTCCCGCCGAGCGCCATCGCGCCGGCCGCCGCACCGGCCGCGACCATCAGGTTGCGTCGTGTGATCATCCTGGTACGCCTCATATTGTTATATTCAAATATATACAGGTTTCATGCGCCGCGCGCCACATTTTCCCGTTCACGTTGCCGCGCGTGATGGAAAGCCCCACATGAACCGTGCCATAGTGGCCGGACAGTGATCTCGAGAGGCAAGAATGAATCTGTATCTCCTGGGCCTCGCCCTGTTTTTCCTCCCCCATCTCGTGCCGCTGATCCGCCCGCTCAGGGCGGCGGTCGTCGGCGGGATGGGCGAGAACCCGTGGAAGATGACGATGACCGCGCTCAATTTCGCCGGCATCGCGCTGATCTTCTTCGCCTTCCGCGACGTCCCGTATGAAGAGCTTTGGGCCCCACAGCCGGTAGGCCGCATGCTCCTGTTTGTCTTGATGCCGGTGGTCTTCATCCTGCTTGCCGCTGCCAACATGCAGGGGCGCATCCGCAGGGCGGTTCGCCACCCGATGTCTATCGCCATTGCCATCTGGTCGGGTGCTCACCTGCTCGCCAACGGCGATCTTGCCTCGACCCTGCTGTTCGGCGCCTTCTTCGTCTACACGATCGTCGGCGTCATTGCGGCGGAAATGCAGGGCCGGGTGAAAGTGCCGCAGGAGATCAAGGGACGGCAGGACGTCATCGCCATCGTCGCCGGCCTGGTACTCTTCGCCGTCGTCATGCACTTCCATGGCTGGCTGTTCGGCGTGCCGGTCGTCGGCTGACCCGGGACCTATCCGTCGAGGAACGACCGCATGTGAAACGCCGCCTGCGCCGCCGACCAGGCGCCCGCCGGGTTGACCGGGCAGGCATGGCGGGAAAGGCAGCCGGTCTCGCGGCAGAGCTTGCCGGCACCCGCCACCTGCCGGCGGCAGGCGGCGACGTCGTAGGTCCCGCCATCGAACGCGCCGACCGGACAGGCAGCGAGACAGGGCCGCGCGCAACCCACGCAGGGTGACGGGCCGCCGGGCGGCAGCGCATCCGCCAGATCGTCCGGACCCGCCAGCACCGCGCGGAAGGCCAACCAGACGCCGAATTCGCCGTGGATCTTCATGCCGAGCGGGGAATCGTAAAGCCGTCCCGTCCGCGCCGCCCATTGCCCGAAGGGCGGCCAGGGCGGGCCGTCGAAGGGATGGATCGCCACCAGGCCGAGGCTTTCGGCGACAGGTGCGATGCGCGCCCGCGTCCAGGCGTCAAGCGGGTCGGCCGCACCGCCCTCTCCGCCATCGCCGGAGAAGGCGTCCCACATCGCCGGTCCCGCATTGCCGACCAGTACCGCACCGCGATTGCCGCCGGTGCCGAATGTCTCCGCCTCGTCCGCCGTCAGCCGGAAGCTGCCGAGCGCGATCAGCCCGGCGGGCGCCAGCGCATCGGCGAGGTCGGCGATCATGTCCCCGGAGTCCGGTCCGGATAATCTCGGCCCGGCGGGTGGTAGGTCGGCAGCGACCAGCCCTTGAGGATCGCGACGGCGCGAATGGCGAAGGCCGCGGCAAAGCCGGACGCCGTCGCCGCGACCGGCGCCTCGGCGACCCGGTCGACGAGCACGTAGATTGCCGCCCCGGCGGCAGCGGCGGTGATATAGATCTCGCGGCGCAGGATCAGCGGTATCTCGGCGCAGAGCACGTCGCGCACCATGCCGCCGAAGCTGGCGCTCATCACCCCCATCAGGATGGCGACCAGCGGCGGCGCGCCGAGCGCGGTGGCGACGCCGGCGCCGATCACCGTGAACAGGGCCAGCCCCATGGCGTCGGCCCAGACCAGCAGCCGGAAGCGGCTCTCGACCTTGTGGGCGGTGAAGTAGACGGCGATGGCGATGGCCGCGCAGGTCCAGAGATATTCGGGCTGCGCCACCCAGTAGACCGGGCCGCGGTCGAGCAGCAGGTCGCGCAATGTGCCGCCGCCGATGCCGGTGACGGTGGCGATCAGGATGAAGCCGATGATGTCCATCTGCTTGCGGGACGCGGTCAGCGCGCCCGAGACCGCGAAGACCGCGACGCCGGTGAGATCGAGCCAGTAGAGCAGGTCCGCCATGCGGCCTCCGGATTTCTCAGATGCCCGAGGCTACACCGGCGAAGGTTGACGCACGCCTAACGCCGCGCCCGGCGCCGGAGGCTCAGTAGAAATACTGGCGGTCCGTCGTCGAGGGATAGAGATGCGCCACCTGCTCTTCGTAGCCGTTATAGAGCAGGGTCGGCACGCGGCCGTCCTGGCCGAGCACCTGTTCGGTGGCCTGGCTCCAGCGCGGATGGTTGAACGCCGGATTGACGTTGGCGTAGAAGCCGTACTCGCTCGCCTGCAGGGTCTCCCAGAAGGAGACCGGGCGTTCGTCGGTGAAGGTGAAGCTGACGATCGACTTGACCGACTTGAAGCCGTATTTCCACGGCGTCACCAGCCGGAGCGGCGCGCCGTTCTGTTTCGGGATCGGCTTGCCGTAGAGACCGGTCGCGATGAAGGCGAGCTCGTTCGTCGCCTCCTCCACCGTCAAGCCCTCGACATAGGGCCAGGGCTGGAAGAAATAGCCCTGGCCGGGCGCCACCTTCGGGTCCTGGAAGGTGGTCATCCTGAGGTACTTCGCGCCGGCCTTCGGCGAGGCGAGCGCGACCAGCTGCTTCAGCGTGAAGCCGGACCAGGGCACCGCCATCGACCAGGCCTCGACGCAGCGGTGGCGGTAGAGCCGTTCCTCCAGCTTCACCTTCTTCAGCAGATCGTCGAAACCCAGCGTCATGGGGTTGTCGACCATGCCGTCGATGGTCACCTCCCACGGGCGCAGCGGCAGTTTCTGGGCCGCGACCCAGATATTTTTCGAGGTGCCGAATTCGTAGAAATTGTTGTAGGTGGTGGCGAGCTTCTCGTCGGTGATCTCGCGGTCCAGCCGGTAGGCGAGATTGCGCATCACCGGGTACATGTCGGCGGTCGGGTCCTTCTCGATCTCGGTGGCGACGGCCTCGCCGGAATCGCAGCCCGTGAGCACCGCCGCGCCGACGCTGGCGAGGATCGGGGTCGCGGCGAGCGATTTCACCAGCCGGCGCCGGTCATGGAACACCGATTCCGGCGTCGCCTCGCTCTCGCGCATTTCCCAGCTCTTGCGGATCTTGATCAGCATCGCGGCGTTCCTCTCGCTCATTCCCGTCCAGGCTACAGACTTACGGACGACCGCGCTCCGGACAAATCAAGGATATGTGACGGGAGCGTCAGGCATGAGCTTCAGAATAGTTCACGGGAGGGATACATCGTCGTTCTTTCCCAATCGAGACGGGCCGGCTTGCACCGGCCCCTGTTTCAGGCCGCTTGCCGTTCGGCCGTGAGACTCGCAACGAGCGCATCGATCGATTGTTCGGCCCTGGCGAGCGAGGTCTGCAGACGATCGTCGGCGAACTCGTCGTATTCCACGGCGATCGAATGCATCTGCGTGATGCCGATATAGGCGAAGGGCGTCTGCACAGCAGGCTCGACATGGTTGCTCTTTTCAAGTCGTTCGCCGGGGCCGTATCCGAAATCGCCGCGCGAGGAGAGCACGACCAGCTGTTTGCCTGCGGGCACCATCGGCCAATAGGGTTCGCCATCGCGGCTGCGGTCAAAGCCGAAGGTTCTGCCGACGCGCAC
>JAVKCR010000242.1:0-3107 GCA_040222645.1 Rhodospirillales bacterium | reverse complement strand
GCAGACGCTGGTCTTCCTTGCGGCGCACAGGCTGGCCGACACCGAATTTGATCATGCCGAGATCGAGTCCTTGGGTCTGGAGTTCTGGTATGCGCCCGACGGCGCGTGACCTGATCCTAGAAAATCACCGGGCGGGACGCCACCCCCGAAGGCGGCGGAGTGATCGAGACGAGATGCGCCTCCTCCGGTCTTCGGCCACCTCCCCCTGCAAAGACCTCTGGAAAACGGGATTCTGGAGGCGATCATGATTGAGCAAGTCCTCAACGCAGGTCTATTTCATTACGGTCTCCCGAGGGGGAATGCTGACTCATCCGCTCCAACGCGTTAGGTAATCATGAAATGAAGATGAGGACGCGCAGATGATCCCCTACAACGCCCCGGTCGAGGATATGTGGTTCACGCTGGAGAAGCTGGCGGGCTTCGCCGAGTTATCCTCCCTGCCCGGCTGGGAGGAGGTCACCGGCGATCTCGCCCGCGCCGTGATCGGGGAAGCGGGGAAGTTCGGCGCGGAAGTGCTCGCCCCGCTCAACCGGGACGGCGACCTCAGGCCGAGCGTGCTGGAGAACGGCGTGGTCCGCGCCGCCGAAGGCTTCGGCGCGGCCTACAAACAGTTCTGCGAGGGCGGCTGGAATTCAGTGCCGTTCGAGGAAGCATGGGGCGGACAGGACCTGCCCTGGGCGCTGGCCTTCGCCATCGGCGAGATCTGGCAGGGCGCCAACCTCTCCTTCGGGCTCTGCCCGCTGCTGAACCAGGGCGCGGTCGAGGCGCTGCAGGCGCATGGCGCGGACTGGCAGAAGCAGCTCTACCTGCCGGCGATGGTCGAGGGGCGCTGGGCCGGCACCATGAACCTGACCGAACCGCAGGCCGGCTCCGACCTCGCGCAGGTGAAGTCGCGTGCGGAACCGGACGGCGACGCCTGGCGCATCACCGGCCAGAAGATCTTCATCACCTGGGGCGAGCACGACATGGCCGAAAACATCGTCCATCTCGTGCTGGCGAGGACGCCCGGCGCGCCGGAAGGCTCGCGCGGCATCTCGCTGTTCCTGGTGCCGAAATTCATCCCCGATGCGGACGGCAATCCGGGTGAGCGCAACGATCTCCGCTGCGTCTCGCTGGAGCACAAGCTCGGCATCAAGGCGAGCCCGACCGCTGTCATGAGCTACGGTGACAATGGCGGCGCGCTCGGCTGGATGGTCGGCGAGGAGAACAAGGGACTGGCCTGCATGTTCACGATGATGAACAACGCGCGGCTCTCGGTAGGCCTCCAGGGCGTCGCCATCGCGGAACGCGCCTACCAGCAGGCCCGCGACTACGCCTTGCAGCGCGTGCAGGGAAAGTCGTCGACCGGGGCGACCGGCGCCATCATCCAGCATGCCGAGGTGCGCCGCATGCTGCTGGATGCCCGTGCGCTCATCGACGCGGCGCGCGCCGTCACCTATTTCGCGGCGGCCGAACTCGACCGCTCGCACCGCCATACCGATGCGGACCGCCGGGCGAAGGCCGCCCGCAACGTCGAGCTGCTGACGCCGGTGGTGAAGGCGTGGGCGACCGATGTTGGCGTCCGCGTCGCCGATATCGGCGTGCAGGTGCATGGCGGCATGGGCTTCATCGAGGAGACGGGCGCCGCCCAGCATTACCGCGACGCCCGCATCCTGCCGATCTACGAGGGCACCAACGGCATCCAGGCGCTCGACCTGATCGGCCGCAAGACCGCGCGCGACGGCGGGGCGGCGATGACCGCCTTCGCCCTCGAGATGGAGGCGGACCTGAAGGCGATCGGCAGCGCGGAGGCCGGCATCGTGCTGGCGGCGATCTCCGAATTGCAGGCCGCGACGGCGATGGTCGCCGGCCATGCCTCGGACACGGACTGGCAGGGAGCCGCGGCGAGCGCCTACCTGGAGCTGGCGGCGCTGGCCATCGGCGGCTGGATGATGGTCAAGAGCCTCGATGCCGGATCGGGCGATGCGCGGCGGGAGGCCGCGGCCCGACATTTCATCACCCGCTTCGTTCCGAAGGCGGCGATGCTGAAGGGCCAGGTCGGCACCGGACCGGAAGCGCTGATGGCGCTCCCGGCCGAGGCGTTCTGATCCTCAGCTTTTCCGCGAGGCGTCGATATTGATGTAGTTTACCACCCGCTTCACATCGGCGACATTGCGCGCGACATTGAGCACGGCGTTGAACTCGTCATTCGATTCGGCAACGCCGATGATGTAGACCACGACATTGACCACGCGGACAGTGTAGTTGTTGGACCTCACCCCCTTGGTGGCCAGCAATTGCGTCTTCAGCTTGCCGGAAATGGTGAGGTCGCGGGTCGCGGATTCCTCGCCGGCGACCTGGATTTCGTTGTAGACTGCGGTGACTTCCGGGGTGGATCGCGCAACACGCTCGACGCTGTCCTTGGCGCCGGCCGCGCCGGCGGTGCCGGTCAGCAAAACGCGCCCGACATAGGCGTCCGCCTCGACATCCATGACATACTGGGTCGAGAGGTCGGCGATCCCCTTCTCGATCTTCGCCTCGATCGACTTGTCGTCGAGCACTTCCTCGTTCGAGCGGAACTCAAGGACCGACGAGGCACAGCTGAGTGACGCCGTCTGTCAGGCCGCCAGCGTCATGGCGGCGTCGGCCATGGTCCCGAGCTTGAGGAAAGTGGCTCTCATTGCGGCAGATTCGATCATGTTTCCGGTCCTTCGATGTCCATATGTGGCGTGCATCCCGCGCCCTGCTTGTCTAGTATCCCGAGGCGCCGCACCCGCAGGCTGATTGAACGCCAGCGAGGGCTTTAAGTTCCAATCACGGCAAAAGTTAGACCACGCGCCCGACAGGAAAATGAAAAGCCTCGACCGCTATATCATGCGCCAGCTGCTGGTGGGAACCACGATCATCGCGGCCATCCTGACCGGCGTCATCTGGCTGATCCAGTCACTGAAGATCATCGAGCTGATGGTCACGCAGGGCCTGTCGCTGTCGACCTTCATCGGCATGACATTGCTGCTGATGCCGAATTTCCTCGTCTTCATCCCGCCGATGCTCCAGTTCGACCGGCCGGAATTGCGCATGATCACCATTTCCCGGTCGACGCTGAGCTTGTTGTAGGTGAACAGCAC
>JAVKCR010000241.1:0-9723 GCA_040222645.1 Rhodospirillales bacterium | reverse complement strand
GTGGCCGGCCTCGACCATGTCGCCGAGTTCTTCGAGATGCTTGGCGCCGCGGGCGGTCGAGCCCGGCCGGGGAGAGGGTGAAGACCTCGTATCCGTCGGCCGTCACCGCGATCGAATGCTCGAACTGCGCCGACAGCGACTTGTCCTTGGTCACGGCGGTCCAGCCGTCCCCGAGAATTTTCACATCAGCGCGCCCGGCATTGATCATCGGTTCGATGGTGAAGAACATGCCTTCCCGCAAGGGCACCCCGGTTCCCGGGCGGCCGTAATGCAGGATGTTGGGCGCGTCATGGAACACGCGGCCGAGCCCGTGCCCGCAGAAATCGCGGACCACGGAGAAGCGTTCGGCTTCGGCGAAGCGCTGGATGGCGTGGCCGATATCGCCGGTCGTCGCACCGGGGCGTACGACCTTGATGCCTTCCCACATCGCCTCGAACGTCACATCGATGAGGCGCTGGGCCTTCACCGGCACGTCGCCGACATGGAACATGCGGCTGGTGTCGCCGTGCCAGCCGTCGACGATGGTGGTGACGTCGATATTCACGCAATCGCCGTTCTTCAGCTTCTTGTCCCCCGGTATTCCATGACACACGACATGGTTTATGGAGGTACAGACGGATTTCGGAAAACCGCGATAGCCGAGCGGCGCCGGAACCGCGCCGTGCCCGACGATATAATCATGGCAGAGCCGGTCGATCTCGCCGGTGGTGATTCCGGGAACGACATGCGGGGTGATCATGTCAAGGCATTCCGCCGCCAGCCTTCCGGCCGCGCGCATGCCGTCGAAATCCTCCGGCGTGTGCAGTTTGATGGTCCTGGTTTCCATGTCCCAATCCGCGGCGGCTGCCTGTCCCGTATCGTCCATATCGATCTGCCTCAGTCTGTCCCGGACCGGAGCCCGACCGGCCCCGAGAGCCGGATTTCCTCAAGTGTGATGTCGCACATATAGCACAGGACGCCGACACCGCGAGTCCTCGCCCGCTCAAGCGCCGCTGCATAGGCCGGGTCGATGTCCGTGGCAACTGCGAACTGGCCGCAATCCATGCGCTGTACGACATAGAGCATCCAGGCGGCGTGGCCGGCCTCGACCATGTCGCCGAGTTCTTCGAGATGCTTGGCGCCGCGGGCGGTCGCCGCATCCGGGAATTCGGCGAGGCCGGGCTCGCGCATCAGGTTGACGTTCTTGATCTCGACATAGGCGACCCCCTTCGCGGGGTCTTCGAGCAGGATGTCGATGCGGGAGTTCCTGCCGTACTTCACCTCGCGGCGCAACGACCGGAAGTCGGCGAGTTCCGGGATCGCGCCGGCCAGTATCGCCTCCTCGGCGATCCGGTTCGGATGCGCGGTCGAGACGCCGACCAGCCCGCCGTCCACGTCGGCGAGTTCCCACGACCAGCGGAGCTTGCGCGCCGGGTTGCGGGCGGGTGACAGCCAGACCGCCATGCCCGGCTCCTTCAGCCCGATCATGCTGCCCGGATTGGCGACGTGGACGGTGGCGATGCTGCCGTCCTCGAACTGCACGTCGGCGAGGAAACGCTTGTAACGCTTGAGCAGCGTCGCGCGGACGAGGGGATCGGCGAATTTCATTGTCCGGCCTTGTCGTCGGTTTCGATCTCGTCCGTGCCGAGGGCGTCGGCGAGGCGCTTCGTGGCGGAGCCCGGACGCAGCGGTTTCGGCTGGGAGGCGTCTGGGGTCCAGCCGGTCAGCGTCACGATGTCGAAGGTGACGTGGACGCGGCCCGAGGAATCGGTGAAATCCCGGATCAGCCGTTCCATCGCCGCCATCAGTGTGCCGCGCTTCAGGAACGCCCGCCGGCGCTTGTGGACGACATTGGTCTCGCCCATGCCGCGCAAATCGGCCAGCAGCTTCATCGGGTTCTCGTAGGTGACGGTGAGCCGTTCGGTATCGGCGACCGGCAGCGCGAAGCCGGCGCGCTGCAGCAGGCCGCCGGCATCGCGGATGTCGGCGAGCGGCGACAGCCGCGGGCTGATGCCGCCATCGAGGTCGAGTTCCGCCTGCTGCAGGGCGACGCGGAGTTCCGTCAGAGTCTCGCCGCCGAGCAGCGAGCCGATGAACAGGCCGTCCGGCTGCAGGGCGTTGCGGATCTGGATCAGGGCGCCCGGCAGGTCGTTGACCCAGTGCAGCGAGAGATTGGAGAGCGCGAGATCGAAAGCGCCGGGCGCGAAGGGCAGCATCTCCTCGTCGGCGGCGAGCGCCGCCGTGCCATTACCGGAAGCCAACCTTGCGAGGGCGGGGGAGAGATCGCACTGCACCAGCGGCGTGGCCAGTCCGCGGGCGGCGAGGCAGTCTGCGAGTTCGCCGCCATGACAGCCGATATCGACCACGCGGGCAAACTTGCGCCGGACGCTCTCGAGCCTGTCGGCCATCCGTTCGGCGCTTTCCCGGAACAGGAAATCATGCTCGCGGAAGATGCCGGCTGCGCGGTCGCGCCGGCGCCGGAGCAGCACCCGATCAAATACCTGGAAATCGTCGGTCACGGTCAGGGGGTCACTTCTGGCGGCGCAGCAGGTCCCTGAGCTGGGTCTTCGCCCGCAGGATGGCGGCCGAGCCCTGGCATTCCATGATCGCGATGTCCTCGTCGGGCGGTTTCGGGACCATGCCGTCGAACACCTTGATACGCTTGACGAGTTTCGCCTGCAGCGCCTCGTTGAACCCGGGCAACAGCAGCTTGCCGTAGCCATTCACATCGAGTTCGCCGCTCCTGGCGGCCGCGGGCGGGGCGTCGGAGAAGACGAACTGGATCTTCTCGTTCAGGCGGGGATAGATGCGGCAGACATAGGGGGCATGCCGCGCCTCGCCGATCAGCACATCGACGACGACGAAATGTACGCCGCCCTGGACCGGAACCGTGGTCGTCGGCAATTGAAGCCAGATCTGCTGGTCGGGTTCGATCTCGACCGCGTTCGGCTTGTTGGGCTTTTCCTGGGCGCCTGCCTGTCCGGCGGCGGCGAGCAGTCCGGCAATCGCCAGTCCGCCCAGAATCCGGGTGAAATGTGTCATCGCTTTTCCATCTGTCACCGCAATATCGGGAACAACAGGCGTCCGGGCAAGTGGAGAGGTCGATGGCGCGCGAAATTGTCAGATCGGTGAGCCTGCGGAAGGTCGCGCGGATGACCGGCCGGATTCCGGCCGCGCTGCTCGACATCGTGCTGCCGCCGCGCTGCGGGTCCTGCGGCGCCATCGTCGACGCGCCGCACTCGCTCTGCATCGAATGCTGGCGCCGGATGCGGTTCGTCTCGGCGCCGCTCTGCCATGCCTGCGGCGTGCCCTTCGAGTTCGATGCCGGACCGGAGGCGATGTGCGCCGACTGCCATGCGAGTGCGCCACCCTACCGGCGGGCGCGGGCGGCGCTGGTCTACGACGATGCCAGCCGGCCGGTGATCATCCGCTTCAAGCATGCCGACCGCACCGATCTCGCGCCGCTGCTGGCCCGCCTGCTGGTGCAGGCGGGACGCGATCTGCTGGCGGAGTGCGATCTCGTGGTGCCGGTGCCGCTGCACCGCAACCGCCTGCTCTTTCGGCGCTACAACCAGTCGGCCCTGCTGGCGCGCCTGGTGGCCAGGGCCGCGGCGAGACCGATGCTGGCGGATGCGCTGGTCCGCCAGCGCGCGACCCCGCCGCAGGGCCGGCTGGGCCGCCGCCAGCGGCTCCGGAACATCGCCGGGGCCATCGCCGTCCGACCGGTCCGGCGCGAGCGGCTTCTGGGCCGCCGCATCCTGCTGATCGACGACGTGATGACGACGGGCGCCACCGTCTCGGCCTGCGTCCGGGCGCTGCGCCGGGCGGGGGCGGAGAGCGTCGATGTGCTGACGATCGCCCGGGTGGTGCGACAGGCCGGCGCGTGAAGCCGATTGCAGGATTCCTGCCAGTCCCTATATTTCCTGCAGACATTTTCGGAGTTTCATCGATGGCTGAAGTCAAGATCTACTCCAGCATGCTCTGCGGCTTCTGCTGGCGTGCGAAGGCCCTGCTCGACAAGAAGGGCATCGCCTATGAGGAAGTCGACGTGACCATGGATGCGGGGAAGAAGAAGGAAATGACGTCGCTCGCCGGCGGCAAGACCTCGGTGCCCCAGATATTCATCGACGGCGCCCATGTCGGCGGCTGCGACGAGCTTTATGCGCTCGACGGCGCCGGCCGTCTCGACCAGATGCTGGGCGTCCACGGCTAGGGCAGGGCGATCTCCGCCGGGACAATGTCCCTGACGGCGCAGATGCGCTGGCGGACGCATTCCGACGGCGCCGTCTCGCGTCCCTGTTCGAAGGCGACGATCGTCAGGGCTGCACAGGCATCCAGCAATTCCCCGGGTTGCAGCAGGAAGGCGGGCCGCGAGGGCTTGCCGTATTTCTCGTTCCCCGCCGTGAAGGTCTCGTAGATCAGGACACCGCCGGGGGCGAGCGCGGCCAGGATATCCGCCATCAGCGGGCGGTGCAGGTAGTTGGTGACGATGATGCCGTCGAACGCGCCGGCATCGAACGGCCAGCGCGCGCCCTCCGCCTCCAGGTCATGCTCGATCGCGGAGATGCCGGGCAGGCCGCCCATCCCGGCCAGCGCATCGCGGTTGCGGTCGAGCGCTGTGACCTCCAGGCCCATGCCGGCCGCCAGTTTCGCATGGCGCCCGCCGCCGCAGGCCAGGTCGAGCACCCGGCCGGACCTGCGCACAAGCGGCAGGAACCGGGAGACCCAGGCCGACGGCGCGCCGTCGCCATGGGCATCGCCGGGACTGGTTCGGACATCCGATGGCTGCATGAAGTCGTCCTCTTGAATTGACCCGGTACCGGTTGCGCATTACATGCCGGTTACGGACGGAGTTCAAAGCCGATGATGAAATTCTCGCTGCGCTGTGCGAACGACCACGAATTCGATAGCTGGTTCGGCGGCAACGACGCCTATGACAAGCTCGCTGCGGCCGGCGGGATCACCTGCCCCGATTGCGGGTCGAGCGACGTCGAGAAGGCGCTGATGGCGCCGCGCTTGTCGGCCAGCACGAAGAAGGGCGCGCAGGACGTGCTGCCGCCGGAGAGGAACGTCACCGCGATGCCGATGGACGCGCGCGTCCGCGAGGCGCTCCGCCAGATCCAGCGGACGGTGGAGGAAAACAGCGACTATGTCGGCGACCGCTTCGCCGACGAGGCGCTGCGCATCCATTACGGCGAGTCCGAGGCCCGCAACATCTACGGCGAGGCGACGAGCGAGGACCACGAGAAACTCGCCGACGAGGGGGTGGAATTCCAGACCATCCCCTGGCTGCCCAAGTCGGATGCCTGACCGGGCGGCCGCGACATCCTTTGTCCCGCTCGATCCCTCGGGAAAAGATGCCGCGCTTGAGCTGATCCGGGCCTATTACGCCGAGGACGGCCATGAATTCGACGCGGCGGTGGCCCTGCGCGCCCTCGACCTGATCCTTGCCGGCGGTTCGGCCGGACATTTCTGGTTCATCAGTGCAGGCGGGGCAGTCGCCGGCTATGTCTGCCTCTGCGAAGGCTTCTCTCTGGAGACCGGCGGCGGCGATTTCTACCTCGACGAGCTCTATGTCATTCCGGAGTTCCGCAACCGGGGGATGGGTCGCGCCGCGATCATGTTTGCCGAGGCGGAAGCCCGCCGGCTCGGCGCCCGGCGCATCTGCCTCGAAGTTCAGGATGGCAATGGCCGGGCCGGGAACCTGTATGAAGCTCTCGGCTACCGGCACCACGCCCGCGGGTTGATGTCGCGAAATCTCTGAGTCCGACAGGCACCGGTGCGAGGGTCGTTTCCCGGGTTCGGTGGCGGTGGTTGCCAACCCGAAGGTGTCTGACGGTCCGTTCTGTCCGGGGTCCAATTCCCCGGGGCCGGACACGCCAGACATCCCGAAGAATAGTCGTTTTCCGCCGGTAATTCAATATAAGGTCTGCGTTCGAATGGGCTGACCGCGAGGTGTGATGGTGAGGCTACTTGTTTGCGGCGGGCGGGCGTTCGAGGACGAGGCGGGGTTGTTCCGGACGCTCGACGGGTTCCACGACAATCACCCTGTGGATCTCGTGATCGAAGGCGGCGCATGCGGCGCCGATGTGATGGCGGGCCGCTGGGCCGAGGCCCGAGGGATCACCCACCGGTGCTTTGAGGCAGATTGGAAACGTTACCGCTCGGCCGCCGGCCCGATCCGGAACCGGCAGATGCTGGAGGAGGGCAGGCCGGACCTGGTGATGGCGTTCCCCGGTGGGAAAGGCACCGCCAACATGGTAGAACAGGCTCGAGAGGCAGGCGTCGAGGTTCTCCTCGCCGTGCCGGACAGCAATGGACGGCTTGCACTCTCGACTATGCATGAGCCCTGAAATCAGGTTCTGAACCTGTCATTCCGAGACCTTATGTCCGCCGCTGAAACCGGTGGGCTATTCCCATGGAAAGGTCACAGGTCATGCACGAGTACAAATTATATCATTCCATCGATGACTTCACCGGGACGGATGTCTTCGAGTTCTACCCGTTCGGCTACTGGGATGGGCGTACCAGGTGGAACCCGGGTTCGGCTTTCATGCGGGAGGATGATTTTGTCGTCTACCATGATGTCTTCCGCCGGGCGGACATCAAGCTGACATGGTACGGTAACGACCGAGTACCGCTGCCGAAACTCCCCGGTCTGATCGCCGGGATCGATGCCTTTTCGTCCCGGGTCATAGCGGCATCCAGCCTGTCGGACCTGACTGCAGTCTCGCACCACATCCTCGCCGATGCGCAAACATACCCGTTCGTGCGTCTGAAACTGATCCGCCTGTCGGCCGATCTTTCGGGCATCGTCGATCTCTCGATCAGACGACGATGCGCATTGTGGGTGCTCGGCTTGTGAGTTGGGGGGGGGCATGTTTGCAGTCCCGATATCCAGCAGGCGCAGTTTCTTCAGTGACCTGTCGTCCGGCGGGTCGGGACGCACGTCCGACTCGTTGTACCAGACGATGGCGTCGACTAGGGCGATGGCATAGGGACGCAATCTCGGTTCGCTGGGCGAATCTCGTCTCCGGGCCACCGCCGTTGCGGCACGGACAACGATGGTTTCTAATCCCGGCGGGGCATTTCCGTCCCGCCTGTTCCCGTCGCCCAGGATTCCCGCATGTCCACCACGGTCTTCATTGCCGTTATCACCGCGGCGCTCCTCCATGCGGTATGGAATGCCTTCGTCAAGGGCGGGCAGGACAAGATCCTCGCGCTCGCGGCGGTGCTGTTCGGTCACCTGCCGATGGCCGCGGTGGCGCTCTTGTTCGTGCCTTTGCCCGATGCCGCGTCATATCCCTACATCGCCGCCGGCGCCGTGCTGCATGCCGGCTACCAGGTCTTCCTGGTGCATTCCTACACGCGCGGCGACCTGACGCAGGTCTACCCGATCGCGCGGGGCTCCGCGCCGCTGATCGTGGCGCTGTTTTCCATCGCCGTGCTCGGCGTGGTGCTCACCTCGATGGAGATGCTCGCCATCGCCCTGATCGGGGCCGGCATCATCAGCCTCTCCCTGGTGCGCCGGGCCGACGGGCAGCGCAACGGCAAGGCGGCGGCGCTGGCGCTGGTGACCGGCTGCTTCATCGCGGCCTATTCCATCGTCGACGGGCTGGGGGCGCGGCTGGCCGGCACGGCGCTCGGCTTCTACGCTTGGCTGACAATCGGCAATTGCATCCTGATGGCCGGCTATGTTGCGCTGCGCTCCCCGGGCACGTTCAGGAAGATCCCCGGCGCCGGGCGCTACCTGTTCATCTTCGGCGGCGGCGCCTCCTTCATCGCCTACGCGCTGGTGACCTGGGCCTTCACCCAGGCGCCGATCGCGCTGGTCACCGCGCTGCGGGAAACCAGCATCGTCTTCGCGCTCATGATCGGCGTCTTCTTCCTGAAGGAACGCCTCGACCTGATGAAGGTCTTCTCCACCATGACGACGCTGGCCGGCGCGGTGCTGCTCAGGTTCGCGCGATCGTAGATAGAGCACCGTTACCGCACTCCGCAATCCTCCTCCTGAGGTTGAAGATTTCGAGCATTCGCCTCTTCCACGGGGATACAAACAATGATAGAAAATTGTGGGAATATTCCGTTGACCGGTGAGACGATGCCCGGATATCGTTCCAACTGGGGAGGCAAGTTCATTGTGCGATACAAGAGCATCCATGAACGAAATGCCATGCGGAAATCCCCTGCGATTTTTTCTGATGAGAAAATTCTCTAGAAGTGCGCCTGCAACGACGTGTCAGATTGCAAATATAGCGCTTCCGAGAAAAATATTCGCTTGATAAGTCGTAATTATATTTAGATAGATTTAAGTAATAATAGAAATTGACAGGCCATTTTTTATAGTAACGGCGGCAAATTTCACCGCGTTTCAGAAGGGAAAGTCTGTGCCTGCCCAGATCAGGAGTCCTTTAGCAGAAAAGGTGAGTGCGCTTATAGTGAAGTGGCGCAGGTGCGAATGCGTCATGATGATGGTCTTCTAAATATAGGTTCCAAAAAAAGGGAGGGTGATATGTCGATAAACGTAGAGAGGTATAGAATAATTTTTGGAAAAATGAATGAAATATTTGATGTTCATTCGAATAAAAGGGAGTTATCAAAAAAAGAATATATAAAAATACTCCATGATTACTGTTCCATGCTTTCTGCGCTTACCGATCAAAAGGGACTGGACCTCCTATTGGAAACAGTCGCGGAAAAAGTTCGCGACGAGGAAGTGTATAAGCAGGCGCGGGAAATCTTGCAAAAGTCTGAGAGCCTAGCTGAATTTTTGGTGCTTGAAGCGGACCTCCTTGAGTCGGTTGGCGTGAGCCCCGCATTCGCAAACTACCTTGCTGATAAGCAGGCCGTCATCAAAGGTCTGACTTTAGGCGACTTGGATGACTTAGCAGCCGCACGAGGTTGGGTCGATGAACTCAGGAACATAGCAAAGGTGACTTGTGAGGCGGTCGATGAGACGAATGGCACGGCACGATGGCTTAAGATCAAGAAATACAGCACCTTTGCCGGAGGATGGATGATCGTTGTGGCGAATGGTTCCGGAGGTCTGCTGGGAACCTTGGCTGGCGCTCCGAAACTGTCAATTCCAGCGGCAATTGTTTCGATTGCCGGCGGGCGGACGATGATCAAGCTGTCGGATGCGATGTAGAGAGTTGCGATACCGGTAGGTTCTATTGGATACCGCAAACGGCTAAGTGCCTAAAGACTGTCGAGCGCCACAACCGTAGGGTCGGGGATACGGTGACAGTGCACTAAATATCGATCATCAGGACGATGGAGATCTGGCCTGTCGTCAACGAAGTTGCGCCCTGACCGGTTTGGGTCAGGCCGCCTCGCAATTCAGCGCCTGTCAGCCGGGCACCCAACCCAAGGTGGCGGGAAGGAACAACTCGTCGACAGTCACCGGCCGGGCGGTTATGCCCTGGGCATGGGAATAGCGGCAGAGCGCCTCGAGCGCTGACCGGTTTGCGCCTGTCCCGTAGGACCAGAAATTATCGCCCAGAACCTGCCGCGAGCGCTCGGCCTCGTCGGGCGCCCAGGGCAGGCTGGTGAACGGCGCCTGGCTCTCGCTGGTTCGCTCGATCGCGAAGCGCCGGGATGCGTCGAACGCCTCGCACAATTGCAGGCAAAGCCCGGGATCGCGCTCGGCGATCTCACGGCGGATGCCAAGCAGGTGCATGATCGGAAAGATGCCGGTGCGGCGGGCATAATCGGCCTCGATCGCGGCGTAGTCGACGAACAGGC
>JAVKCR010000240.1:0-4752 GCA_040222645.1 Rhodospirillales bacterium | reverse complement strand
GGTCGACAGAGAGCGCCACGGTACCGCCGAGATCCCAGAAGCGGCCCTGGAAGCGCACCCGGCTTGCCCCGGCATCCGCGCCACCGTCGACAATCGCCGGCCGGACGCCGCCAATAGCGCCTTCTGTGCGGTCCAGCAGGGCGCCGATCAGCGCCCGGCGGACATAGTGTCCGAACGCCGCGGCCCCGCCGTCCCCCCTCAGCACGGCATCGGCGAGAACCGCCGTCTCTCCGGCGCTCGCCTCGCGGAGCCCGGCGGCGATCTCAGTGATCGCGCGCGCCAGCGGCATGGCGTCCTGGTGCGGCGCAATATCCTCCTGCGCGAGGTCGATGGACATCTCTGGCGTGACAGCCAGTATCCGACCCGTTCGCGTCACCAGCCGGAACCGCACGTTCAACCTGCCGCCGGCAAGGCCGTAGCGGCCAACCGCCAGCGCATCGATATCCCGGGCCCTCGCCATCAGGTCGGCAACCGGGTCTCCCGCCGGCCGGTCAAGCGCACCGGTGGCCTGCAGATCAGCGATCAGGGCGGTCAGTTCACGACGGGCGACGATACGGGGCGGACTGTCGAGCGCCAGCAGCGTGGCCTGCATCGCCCCCTCGATACCGTCGACCAGTCCCCTGCGGACCGGCAGATCCTCAGCACCATCCGAGAACAGGGCGATGCGGGCCGGACGCCCGGCCGTCGCGGCAAATGCCGCCAGTCCCCTGCCGAGCGTTCTGGCGGCCGCATCGAAATCCGTGGCGGCTGCGTTGGCGATTGGCGACAGCCACGCCGCGATGAGCACCGGCAACAGGAACAAGCATCTCGTCATGGCGCCACCCGCACGGTCAGGCTTTCGGACCCCGGCTGATTGCCGCCCTCGCCGACCGCTGTGACGACCATCTCGAACGGTGCGAAGATACCGGCTGGCAGCATGGCCGACCATTCATGATGGCCATCGACCCTGACCGGTGCATCCTGTTCTCCCGGCTGACCGTGGATCTCCGCCGGCCGGCTGCTGTTGAAGGCAGCGAAAGTGCTGCCGGGCCGGTTGCCAGGGTGGCTGTCGACCGCAACGCCAAGGCCGCAGAGTGTCCGGTCCGCCTTCAACTCGATCCGGCCGTTGCCCGGCGACAGTTTCTCCCTGACTGGCGGCGCCGAACTGAAATGAACGGCGGCACAACTTGAGCCGGAGGCCGGGCGCAGGGCGGTGACGGTTATCGCCGGCACGGCGGAACCGGCCGAATGCTCGATCGCCACCTCCGTGTCGCCCGGGTCATCGTCCAGAAAGCCGACGGTTACCGTCGTGCCGAGGAGCATCAGCGCCAGCGTCGCAACGGCCACTTTCATGCTGGGTGATACTCTCTTTCTCCGGGGATAGGCGCTCCGCACCGCGTCGACATCGATGCCCAGGCGTTCCGCGATTTCGGCCGCACCGGACACTTCGATCACTCTTTCATCGGCGATATCGGCACCCAGGGGCACGAAACAGGTGCAGGGTATCGACATATCGTCGATCTGGGCGCGGGAATCGACCAGTTTCCCGGCAACATGGCCGACAGCGCCGACATGCAGGTCGGCATTCACCCGCCCGGTCAGCCAGATTGCGGCGTCCGCCGGTTCGCCGGGTCTGGCAAGACGTCCCTCGCGCGCCAGGCCAAAGGCGATGAGCACCGCCAGCTCCCAACTGTCACCGCTGTCGATCGGAGCCGATATATCCATCCGCCAGCCGCCGTTGCCGGGCAGGCCGAACAGCTTCTCCGGCGGACGGCCCGGCCGCATGAAATTGTCGAAGGCCGTCGCCATCGAGACAAGTGGTTCGACGGCACGGCCGACAAACACTTCGCTCAACGGCGTTCCTTCGGCGACAAACCGCTCGATCCGCACCGGCCCTCCGGTAGCGCCGATATAGACGGCATAGCGCATCACCCGAGCAGCACCACCGTTCCCGGATTGCACAGCAGACGGTATATCGCCGAGCTGTTCTCGATCATGGTCTGGCTCACGCCCCGTCGGGCTGGCGGCAGCGCGATCTCTTCGCGTTCCTCGTCCCCCAGCCAGGCCACGAGACGCCGGACATTGCTGCCACGCCCGTCGCCCGGGAACTCGACGATCACCCAGGTACGGTCTTCGTCGCCGGAGGAACGCTGCGTGCGCACCAGGTATCCGGAGACCCGCCGATCGATGGGCCCGGATTCTGCTGCTGCAGCCGGCAACGGGAATTCCACCTCCGAGATCATCCGCTCGATCTGGCGGGCTGCCGCCCGGCTGCCGCCGGACAGTCCCGACCAGGGAGCCTGCCCCGACCGGACAAGGCGGAAGAGATTCGAGGCACCCGATCCGGCCGCGCTCCTGTCAGCCTTCGACACAAGGTCGCCATACGCGTCTTCGGCCGCGAATGCCTCGCGCAAGTCGTCCGGCTCATCCCGTCCCGGTCTCGGATAATCAGGCATCGGTCGCTCCATACAGCATGTAGAACATGGTCGAGAATTCGTTCCGGTCCGCCTCGAACTGGTCCGGCAGCCTGCCGCCCAGCCTGCCGAACTCCTTCCGGCATCGCGCGAGATGATCCGACATCGAAACCAGCGCGTTCGCCGCTTCGACGAACAGCTGGTGGCGTTCCTCGTCGATATCGTCGGGGTCGAATCCCTTGCGCTTCAGCCGCTTGACCTCCCGCTCCGCCACGTCCCGCAGGTCCGCCTCGACATTCTCCCCGGCGATGTAGTGAAGGGCAACGTATTGCAGGCGCCGCAGGTGGTCGGCCAGCCGGTCGAGGGCATCGAGACGCTCCTGGTAATGCTCCGCGTCTTCGCAATCGAGACGGCGCCGGATGCTGTCTTCACCCCGCTTCAACTGCAGGTCGGTGGTAATCGCCGCCTGAACAGCACCGAAACATTCATGCCGGAAATAGCCCACCGGCAGGGCGAGGATATCCGGACCATAGCGCATCAGGGTTTCGAGCGGCCGGCGTTCCGACGAGAGCTTGAAGAATTTCACCTCCGACAATCCCTCGGCATCGAATATCCCGAACGGATCGTGCCATTCGCTGAAAACCTCGGTCTCCCGGTCTCGGATATCGTACTCGCCAGCCGCGCCGTCGGAACCGACGGGCACGGCCTCCATCGCCGCCCTGGAGGCGCGCGCCATCTCGAGTACGGCAATCAGCCCGAGAAAGCCGTCATAGCAGGTCCGGAATGACCGGAAATCCTCGCCGCCGGCATGGGATTTCCAGAACTCCAGCACGGCATCATCGTCGATCCGCCAATGGTTCCCGGCACCATCTCGGGCGGTCAGAAATGCCGACAGCCGATCGTATTTCTCCTCCCGTCGGCCATAGGCCATGTGACTGCGGCGGTAGGCCCGCATCCTGGAAGCAATCCGCGACGCCACCGCCTTGACGCTACCGACGCTACCGCTTTCACCCGCAAGACCATCCAGCATGGTCTGCAGTTCGGTGAAAAAGCCGTAATCCTCGATCGCGGAGACGAACTCGTAGAGGCCGAGCAGAACCGGCATGCGGCTGTAACGAACGCTGAAACTGCCGGTCGGGTAGTAGACCGTCAGCCCGCTGCGGTCGATCCGGACACTGCCAGCCGGCTCGGCCATCCCGGCAATGGCTTCGCGGATCGCCACCGGGGTTACGCTTTCCAGGCCGAGCAGCAGCCCGAGCCGTGCGCCGCCGACGATACCGCAGCGCGACAGCGCAGCGCAGAAATGGGCAAGCTCGAACCAGGCGGAATCGCGGTTCGGTCCCTTGCCGGCGCCACAGAGATTGCGCGCCACGGTCCGGGTGACCCGGGAATCGGGATAACGCCCGGATTCGGCGATTCCCGAGAACAGGGCGACCGCTTCCGCATCGGAGCCTGCTCGGTGGAAGTAGTGAATGCCTGCGTCGTTCATGGTTGTGCCAGCTCCGCCGGCAACAGGTCGCGCACCACCCGGAAGCCGATGACGGTCGCCCGCGTCTCCGGTGTGACCCAAACCCGCGGAAGATCCCGCCTGCCCGGTTCCCGCGCCGCATTGGCCGGGCCGCGAACGGAATGGGCCGGGCAATCCGGCCGATCCGTGCCGGACCGGCAATCGGACATCCATTCACGCACGCCGCCATTCATGCCGAAAATGCCAGCCTGGTTCGGCGCCCGTTCGCTGACATCCCCCAGCCGCGTGCCGATGCGGCGTTCGTCCCGGACGATCTCCGCCATCGTTTCGTCCGCAATCTCCATGACCGCACTGCCCCTTGATGTCGCCACGAATTCCCATTCCGCGTCACGCGGCAGGCGGTAGCGGTGGCCGGTCCGGTCCGACAGCCAGTCCAGGTAGGCATTGGCGTCATGCCAGGACAGCCCGTAGGCCGGCACCCGTTCCCGGTCGTTGCGGTCAGGGTCCGGGCGGAACCCGTTGCAGCCGCCGCCGGCCACGCAGGCGTCCCATTCGGCAAGCGTCACCTCGAACACGCCCATCGCGAAGGGAACCGGTACGTCGAACAGGGGCTGGCCCGGCACCTTCAGGCTGGCATAGAACCGACCTTCCTCCACCACCTGCAGCGGCGGGCATTCCGGGCAATCGCTGAATATCTCGCCAGGCTGTCGTCGACGCGCCGGCGGCGTTTCCTCGACCGGCCGGCGGTCCCCGACAAGACCGGCATGCAGAAAGGCTTCCGTGCCGTCTCCCTGGCGGACGCGCAGCCATGGCCGGTCGGCAACCCTGCCCGTCACCAGAACCACGTCGCCGGCTCTCAGGAGCCCGACCTTCGGCAGATCGGTTCCCGGC
>JAVKCR010000239.1:0-6734 GCA_040222645.1 Rhodospirillales bacterium | reverse complement strand
GGCAAGGCCAGCGGACTGAGTCATGAAGATATGCGGAGGTACGCATCGGGTTGAGGGTGGGGACAACCGGCCCCCTCTCATCCGTGTTCATCTGTGTTCATCTGTGTCACGAACCTCTTCCGGCGGTCCCGCGCCCGAGGCGTCTCCGGCTTCCAGCACACCTTGTCCGCCGGTACGACCCATTCGTGTCCATTCGTGTCCATTCGTGTCCCGAATCCCCTACTGCGCCACCTCGCGCTTCGGGGAGCCGACGGTGTGGCAGTTGCCGCAGGTCTCGCGGCCGAGCTTGCGGTAGCGTTCCAGCGCGACCAAGCGGCTGCCGGTCTCGATGATCCCCGCCATCTCCGCCATAGCCTTGCCGAGCGTCTCGGCATCCCGGCGGAACTTGGTGAAATCCTCCCAGATCAGGTCGGCGGCGCGGGTCTTCAGTCCGCTGGCCTTGCCGGATTCTTTCGGAAACAGATCGGGGAGGAGCGCCGCTTTCGCCTCGATGGCGCGGACATAGGGCATCGCGAAGCGCCGGATGTCGCCGCCGCCCTGCAGCGCCTTGCCGAGCGCGATGAAGTCGGCGGAGATACTGGCCATCAGCGCGCGCCGTTCGGTGACCAGCGGCTGGCCGGGTTCGCGCTCTTCGGCACGGGCGGTGGTGGCGAGGAAGATGATCGGGATCAGGCAGAACAGCAGGTGGCGTCGCATCCGGTTTCCTCTCGGAATGACGCGATACCGTCCCTCTGCCCGATCCCGGTATAGGCGGGTAAAGCCCGGCTGTCTAGACCACCGGGCTCATGCCGCCATCGACGTTGATCGCCGTGCCGGTGATGTAGGAGCCGGCGTCGGAGGCGAGGAACAGCGCCATGCGGGCGAACTCGTCCGCCTCGCCGATGCGGCCCAGCGGTATCTTCGCCTGTTTCGCCATGCCGTCGAGGAAGTCCTGGTAGCTCGTCCCGTCATTCAGCGCCCGGTGGCGCTTCGCCCATTGCTCGGAATCGATGCGTCCGACCAGCAGCGCGTTGACGAGGATGTTGTGGGGCGCGCCTTCACCGGCCAGCACCTTCATCAGCGCCATGCCGGCGGCCCGGCTGACCGAGGTCGGCGCCGACGAGGCCGGCGGCGCCTTGGCGGCGGTGTTGAGCACGTTGATGATGCGGCCCCACTTGCGCTCGATCATGCCGGGCATGACGAGGCGGGCGAGCCGGATCGCCCCGAACAGCTTGAGGTCGAGGTCGGACTGCCAGTCCTCGTCGGTCATCTCGAGGAAATCGCCGCGCTTCGAGGACCCCGCATTGTTGATCAGGATATCGACCGGTCCGAGTTTCGCGGTGATCGCCGGCACCAGCTTCGCCAGCTGGCCGGTATCGGTGATGTCGCAGGGAAAGGCCGCCGCGTTGGCGCCGATCTCGGCCACCGCATCCTCCAGCGCATCGCGCCCGCGCGCCACCAGCGCTACCTTGCCGCCGGCGGCGGCGAACCTTTTGCCGATGGCGCGGCCGATTCCCTGGCTGCCGCCGGTGATGAGGGCGGCGCGGCCTTGGAGTGAGATTTCCATGTTGGTGAGTGCTCCCGGGTGAGTGTTGCTTGGTTGGCAGCGAGATTGGGGCAAGATGGAGGGAGTGGGAAGCTGGGGTTTCACGAGGTGGGAGAAACGAGCAAATGGCTGGAACTGACCGACCATGGCTCTGACGCCCGAGACCCCGGGCTCCGCCTGCGGCGGCCCCGGGATGACCAGGGGGAGAGGTGGTGCGAGACCATCAACGCAGGTCAACCTGGATTGCGCGCAGCGCCAGTCCGGGCTCTCGGGCGGTGGCGGTTGATGCGTGGCGCTGGTAGCCGGTTGACCAAGATCATTCATACGGTAGTTCCCCCGCGAGGTTGCGCCAGTCCGGGTTCTGTTCCTCGATCAACCTGATCTTCCAGTGACGGCGCCAGCGCTTCAGGACCTTCTCGCGATGGATGGCCTCGGCGATCCGGTCGTGACGTTCGAGATGGACGAGGCGGGTGAGGCGGTAGGTCTTGGCGAAGGCAGACCCGGTACTTTCTCGATGCATGGCGAGGCGGATGCGCAGGCTGGCGGTGACGCCAGAGCGTGCCGTAGGGGCGGTTGGTGAGGATGTAGACGTAGCCGTGGCGCTGCATGACCGATGGTATGGAGCGGGCAGGGTGGATTTGGGCTCACGCAGAATTCCGGCAAGCTCTGAACTTGCCGCCGATGCCCGAGGTCCCGGACTGGCGCTGCGCGCCATCCAGGATGACAAGCGTTGATGGTCTCGCACTCACCTCTCCTCCGGTCATCCTGGGGCCGCCGCAGGCGGAGCCCGGGACCTCGGGCGGTCGCGGTCGACGTGTGGCGCTCGCGGGGAACGATTCCCATCCCCACCAACCACGTTCCCTCGCCTCCGCCCCCCTGCTATCATCACAACCGTCACAACTGAGAGGCACACCCGTGACCACCGAGAGCTTCCCCGACGCCGCGCCCGGGCGGCACTGGCATCTGCTGGATGACGGCCGCGTGCAGTGCGATGTCTGTCCGCGGTTCTGCAAGATGCGGGACGGGCAGCGGGGATTGTGCTTCGTCCGCGCCAACGATGGCGGCAAGGTGGTGCTGACCACGCAGGGCCGCTCCAGCGGGTTCTGCATCGACCCGATCGAGAAGAAGCCGCTCAACCATTTCCTGCCCGGCACGCCGATCCTCTCCTTCGGCACGGCGGGCTGCAACCTGACCTGCAAGTTCTGCCAGAACTACGACATCTCGAAATCCCGCGAGCTCGACAAGCTGCAGGACCAGGCCTCGCCGGAGGCGATCGCGCTGGCCGCGTCTTCCATGGGCTGCCGGTCGGTCGCCTATACCTACAACGACCCGACGATCTTCATGGAATATGCCGTCGACGTCGCCCAGGCCTGCCGGGAAAAGGGGGTGAAGTCGGTGGCGGTCACCGCGGGCTACATCACCGACGCGGCCCGGCGGGATTTCTATTCCCATCTCGATGCCGCGAATGTCGACCTCAAGGCCTTCACCGAGCGCTTCTACCGCGAGATCTGCTCAAGCCAGCTGGAGGCGGTGAAGGAGACGCTGGTCTATCTCAGGCACGAGACGAAGGTCTGGTTCGAGATCACCACGCTGCTGATTCCCGGCGAGAACGACAGCGAACAGGAGCTCGAGGAACTGACCCAGTGGGTGGTCGAGGCGCTTGGCGTCGACGTGCCGGTGCATTTCTCCGCCTTCCACCCGGACTGGAAGATGCTCGACAAGCCGCGTACCCCGCCGGAGACGCTGTTCATGGCGCGGCGGATCGCGCAGAAGAACGGCATCCGCTACGCCTATTGCGGCAACGTGCATGACTACAATTCCGGCACCACCTACTGCCACGGCTGCGGCACGCCGCTGATCGGCCGCGACTGGTACGAACTGTCGACCTGGAACCTGACCGACGAGGGGCATTGCACCACCTGCGGCACGGCCTGCGCCGGCGTGTTCGACGGCCCGCCTGGCGATTGGGGACGCAAGCGCCAGCGGGTCAGGATGCGTGATTTTGCCGCCTGAGATTGTCATGCGCGGCGGATGTGCTAGAAGCGCGCCGACAGGAAACCGCAGGCTGCCCGCTGACGCGCGATGAAGAATACGATTCTCTGGATATTGAAACTCGGCCTGTCGGCGGCCCTGATATGGTTCCTGCTCGGCAGCGTCGACGTGGACGAGGTGATGGCGCGGGTCGCCCGCATGGACCTCACCATCGCCGCCATCGCTTTCCTGCTGCTGCTGGTTCAGGTCGCGATCACGACCGTGCGCTGGCAGATCGCGCTGCGCGGCATCGACGGGCGGCTCTCCCACGGCGATGCCTTTCGCTACAATTACATGGGCATCTTCTTCAGCCAGACGCTGCCATCCTCGGTCGGCGGCGATGCGGTGCGCATGTACAAGGGCTACCGTCGCGGCCTCACGCTGGCCCAGGCCATCAACGGGGTGATGCTCGACCGGGTGGCCACCGTGCTGGCGCTGGCGCTGCTGGTGGCCGCGATGACACCCTTCATCTGGGATCGCACAGGCGATATCGCCATCGTCGCGCCGTTCTTTCTGATCGCGGTCGGCGGGGTTGCCGGGCTTGTCGTGCTGATGCTGCTCGACCGGCTCCCGGCGGCAATGCGGCGCTGGAAGGTCGTGCGCGGCCTTGGTCAGCTCGCGACCGACACGCGCCGGCTGTTCCTCAACCCGTCATCCGGGCTGCCGCTGCTCGCGGTTTCCGTTCTCGGGCATGTCAATGTCTCGGCGGCGGTCTATTTCCTCGCCCGTTCGATGGGCATGGAGGGCATCGGGCTGGCCGATTGCATCGCGCTGTTCCCGCCGGTGCTGCTGCTGACCACCGTGCCGATATCGGTTGCGGGCTGGGGCGTGCGAGAGGCTGCCCTGGTCACCGCCTTCGGCTTCATCGGCGTTGCCGGCGCGGATTCGCTCTCGCTGTCGCTGATCTTCGGGGTGGCGGTGATCCTGTCCAGCCTGCCGGGCGGTCTGATCTTCCTTCTGGCGAAGGACCGACACATCGAGGAACTGCCGGTCGAGACCCTCAGCGAGCCTCGATCCGGCGCTTGAAATCCTGCATGACCATCTCGTAGAGATGGTCCTTGAGGTACTCGTCCTCGACCCCCTTGTCGATGTTGGGATTGTCGTTCACCTCGATGACGAACGCCCCGCGGTCATTCTGTTTCATGTCGACCCCGTAGAGCCCGTCGCCGATCAGGTTGGCGGCCTTGAGCGCGGCGGCGACCACATCCTTCGGCGCGTCTTCCACCGGCATGGTGCAGGCATCGCCGGCGTCGGTCTTGCCGCCGTCGCCATGCTTGTAGATCTGCCAGTGGTGGCGTGACATGAAATACTGCGCGGCGAATATCGGCTTGCGGTTCAGGATGCCGATGCGCCAGTCATATTCCGTGTACATGAACTCCTGGGCGAGAATCACGTCGGTGGTCTTGAACAGCTTGCGGGCGAAGGAGACCAGCTCTTCCTTGTTCTCGGCCTTGTGCACGCCGCGTGAGAATGACCCGTCGGGGATCTTCAGCACCATCGGGAAGCCGAGTCCCTCGATCACCGTTTCCAGCCGCTCGCGGTCGACGATCATGGTCTTCGGCGCGGGGACGTTGTTCTTGGTCAGGAGCTCGGCGAGGTAGACCTTGTTGGTGCAGCGCAGGATCGAGGTCGGGTCGTCGATCACCGGCATCCCTTCGGCTTCGGCCTTCTTGGCGAAGCGGAAGGTGTGGTCCTTGATGGACGTGGTCTCGCGGATGAACAGCGCGTCATATTCCGCCAGCTTCAGGAAATCCTTGCGGGTGATCAGTTCGACCTCGATGCCCGAGGCCGCCCCGAGCCGCTGGAACTGCTTCAGGGCGCCGGCGTTGGAGGGCGGCATCTGCTCATCCGGGTTGATCAGAACGGCGAGGCTGTAGCGCAGGCTCTTCTTGCGCCTCGGGGTCTGCCAGCCGACACGGGAATAGCTGTGCAAGGCGTTCTGGAAGAAATCGAATTCCTCGGGCGACAGCTGCTTCGGGGCGATCATGTCGATCGACTTGATCTCCCAGAATTCCTCCTTCTGCACGGCGACGCGCAGCAGCGGGCAGCGGAACCGGTCGAAGATGCGCCGCGCCAGGTTGCGGAAGCCCGCATTCGCCACCGATCCGAAGCAGATGGTCAGGGTAAAGCTCGCCCGCGGCGGATTGGCCTGCTTGGCGATTTCCTTCTGCAGCATCAGGTCGAGCTCGGCGAGCGCCATCTCGTAGAGCGATTTGCGCGACAGGTCGAGGATGGTCTCGACCGACGGGATGACGCGCTCGCCGCGCGCTTCCGCCAGCAGGGAACAGTAATAGCCGACGCTCATGTACGAGCAATCGTCCGCCAGGTTGATGACACGGCGTGCGGAGTGGCTCAACGTGCCCTTGGCGGCGACGAAATCGGCGGCCGTCTGCACATTGCCGAAGTCCTTCGCCCAGTCTAGGTCGGCGGATTTCTCGATAACGACGATCTGGTTCAGCATCGGTCTCTCGGGGTTCAGTTCTTGCGGCGGATGAAGACGGCGGCGCTCAGCCGGTCCTTGCCGTAACTCGTCATCCGGTCGAATTCGGAATGAGCCAGCGGCAGGTTCATGCAGTCGGTCTCGAAACGGTTTTCCGGCGGGTCCGGTTCCGGATCGTGGATATAGATGAAGCGGTCATCAACGGCGGTGACGATCACCCAGTGCGGCGCACGCTCCAGCGTCAGCCGGTAGTGGCTGATCAGCACCATCGGGGACTTGCCCTCGGCGAGCGCCGACCTGAGATCGGCCGATTGCGCAGTGCCGGTCCGGACCGGAATGCCGGCTTCCTCGACCCGGCGGCGGAAATCCTGCTGCACCAGGCGGACGACTTCCTTCTTCTCCTCGTTGCGCACCGATGACGTGAAGACGTCGTCGCCCGTCGTGTTGATGAGGATTTCCGCGCCGAATCCCCGCGCGTCGGCGGCCAGCGCCAGCCCGTCGGCCGAGCAGCCGCCATGACCGGCGGTCATGTAGATGGTGGTCGATTCCCGCCAGATGTCGATCTCGTCGCGCCGGTCTGCGATGTAGTCCGGGTCCTGCGTCCGCATGGCCATGATCAGCGCGGCCGGTCCGCAGGTGAAAGGCAGGGTCTGGGCGTAGTAGGGGGTCTTCGAGCCAGGGAAATTGGCGCCGCCGGCGAGCGCTTTCTCCATGCGGATCGCATGCGCCCCGTCCTCG
>JAVKCR010000238.1:0-5558 GCA_040222645.1 Rhodospirillales bacterium | reverse complement strand
TGCTTATTCGGGGGGTGGGGGAATCGGAGTGAACCGCTCCCCCTCCGCCCTTCGAGCACCTCTCCCGAAATCGGGGGAGGCGATTGCGATTGTCGCCTCCCCCATGGCACATGGGGGAGGTGCCCCGAAGGGGCGGAGGGGGAGCGGTGGCCTCAGCCTCTCAACGTCCCGCCCGTCGCCTTGGCGACCGCCTGCACCACCGTGCCGGCAACCTTCTCGATCTGCTCGTCGGTGAGGGTTGCATCGACCGGCTGCAGCGTGACGCTGACCGCCAGCGATTTCTTGCCTGCCCCGAGGTTCTCGCCGCGATAGACGTCGAAGACGTCGGCGCCGGTGATCAGCGCCTTGTCGGCGCCCTTCGCCGCGCGCAGCACCTTCTCCGCCGGAACGTCCTCGTCGACCACGAAGGCGAAATCGCGCTCTACCGGCTGCAGGCTGGAGGCCCGGAGCAGAGGGCGGGTACGTGACGCCTTCGATTTCGGTTCCGGGATCGCGTCGAGGAAGATCTCGAACGCGACCACGGGGCCGTCGATATCCAGCGCCTTCAGGACGCGCGGATGGATGTCGCCGAACAGCGCAATGGTGTTCTTCGGCCCGAGCGCGAGCCGCCCGGCGCGGCCCGGATGGTACCAGTCAGGCACGTCGGGGTCGGTCTGCAGCCGGTCGACCGGCGCCCCCATGGCGGCGAGCGCCGCCAGCACGTCGGCCTTGGCATCGAACGCATCGACGGGACGCTTGCCACCGCTCCAGTGACGGCCGATTGCGAGCCCGGCCCGCACGCCGGTCGCCATCAGCGACTGGTCCTCCGGCCTGTCGCCGGCATATTGCGGGCCGAGTTCGAAGAGCGCCACGTCGCCCATGCCGCGCGCGGCATTCCGCCGCGCCGCGTCGATCAGGTTCGGCAGGATCGAGGGCCGCATGCAATCGAGATCGGACGAGATCGGGTTGGCGAGCATCATGTGGTCCGCCCCGCCGCCGAACAGCTCCGCCTGCCTGCGCGGCATGAAGGACCAGGTGACGCATTCATGCATGCCGCGGCCGGCGAGCAGCCGGCGCGCGGTCGCCGCCCGGCGCTGCTTCAGGGTCAGCACCGGCAGCGGAATCGCCTGGTCACGCGGCAGCGAGACCGCCGGGATCGAATCCAGGCTCTTGATCCGCAGCACTTCCTCGACGAGGTCCGCCTCGCCGTGGATGTCCCAGCGCCAGGACGGCGGCGAGACGCTGATCGCCTCGCCCGACTTGCCGATGGTGAAGCCGAGCTTGTCGAGAATATCGAGGCTTTCCGCCTCCGGCACATCGAGGCCGCCGAGTTCGGCGACACGGTCGGGTCGGAAACCATAGCTCCGCTTCCATTCGGGCGGGGAGCCGGCGATCATGATCTCCGACGGCTTGCCGCCGCAGAATTCCATGATCAGCCTCGAGGCGATCTCGGCCCCGTCGACGAGGAATTCCGGATCGACGCCGCGCTCGAAGCGGTAGCGGGCATCGGAATCGATGCCGAGCGAGCGGCCGGCCATGGCGGTGCGGATCGGATCGAAGGTGGCCACTTCGAGATAGACGTTGACCGTCTCCTGGGTGCAGCCGCTTTCCTCGCCGCCCATGACGCCGCCGATACCGACAGCGACGCTGTCGTCGGCAATCACGCAAATACCCTCGGGCAGGGTATATTCCTTGCCGTCGAGCGCCAGCAGCGTCTCACCGGCTTCCGACAGGCGGGGCGCGATGCGACCCTGGAGCTTGTCGGCATCGAAGACGTGGAGCGGGCGGCCGAGGTCGTAGGAGACATAGTTGGTGACGTCGACCAGCGCCGAGATCGGACGGAGCCCGATGGCGGTCAGGCGGCGCTGCAGCCAGTCCGGGCTCGGGCCGTTCTTCACGCCCTGGAAGTAGCGACCGACGAACATCGGACAGGCGTCCGGCGTCGCCGCCAGCTTGTCGAGCGAGAGGCCGATCGGGCTGGCGAAAGTGCCCGCCACCGCGGAGGTGTCGAGCGGCTTCAGCATGCCGAGACCGGCGGCAGCCAGATCGCGCGCGATGCCGCGCACGCCGAGGCAGTCGCCCCGGTCCGGGGTGATGGCGATCTCGATGACCGGGTCGTCGAGACCGAGATACTCGACGATCGACATGCCGACGGGTGCATCTTCCGGCAGGTCGATGATGCCGTCATGTTCGTCGGACATCATCAGCTCGCGTTCGGAGCAGAGCATGCCGTTCGATTCCACGTCGCGGATCTTCGACGGCTTCAGGGTGATCCCGGTACCCGGAATCGACATGCCGGAGGCGGCGAACACGCCCTTCATGCCGGTGCGTGCGTTCGGTGCGCCGCAGACCACCTGCACCATGCCGTCCTTCGTCTCCACGTCGCAGACGCGGAGACGGTCGGCGTTCGGGTGCTGCCGGGCTTCCTTCACGTAGGCGATGGTGAAGCCCTTCAGGGCGGCGGCCCGGTCCTCGACACCCTCGACCTCGAGGCCGAGCATGGTCAGCTTCTCGGCGACCTGGTCGACGGTCGCGTCGGTATCCAGGTGATCCTTCAGCCAGGAGAACGTGAATTTCATTGGCTGATCCCCCCGCTCATGGTCGGCACATCAAGTGAAGCGAATCCGTAGTGACGGAGCCAGCGCAGGTCGGAATCGAAGAAGGTGCGCAGGTCGGGAATGCCGTATTTCAGCATCGCGATGCGCTCCAGACCCATGCCGAAGGCGAAGCCCTGGTACTCGGCCGGGTCGAGGTTGCAATATTCCAGCACCTTCGTATGGACCATGCCGCAGCCGAGAATCTCCAGCCAGTCGTCGCCGGCGCCGATACGCAGCTCACCGCCCTGTCGCGAACAGCCGATATCGACCTCCGCGCTCGGTTCGGTGAACGGGAAGTAGCTCGGACGGAACCGCATCGGCAGTTCGTCGACCTCGAAATAGGCCTTGCAGAAATCCAGCAGGCAGCCCTTGAGGTGGCCCATATGGGTCGCCTTGTCGATCACCAGCCCCTCGAACTGGTGGAACATCGGCGTATGGGTCATGTCGCTGTCGGAGCGGTAGGTGCGGCCGGGCGCGAGAATGCGGATCGGGGGCTTCGACGACAGCATGGTGCGGATCTGCACCGGCGAGGTATGGGTGCGGAGCAGAAGCCGCGAGCCGTCTTCCTTCTCCGGCAGGTAGAAGGTGTCGTGCATCTGCCGCGCCGGATGTTCCGGCGGAATGTTCAGCGCCGTGAAATTGTAGAAATCCTCCTCGATGTCCGGACCTTCCGCGACCTCGAAGCCCATCTCGGCGAAGATCGCGACGACCTCGTCGTAGGTCTGGCTGATCGGATGCAGCCGGCCGTCGGTTTCCGGGCGCGGCGACAGCGTAACGTCGATACGGTCAGCGGCGAGCCGGCTCTCCAGCTCGGCATCTTCCAGCGCGCCTTTGCGGACATCGATGGCGGCGGCGACCTCGGTCTTCAGCACGTTCAGCGCCTGGCCGGCCTCGCGCCGGGCGTCGGGGTCCATGGCGCCGAGATCCTTCATCAGCGCGGTGATCCGGCCTTTCTTGCCGAGCGCGTCGATGCGGATCGCCTCGAGCGTCTTGAGGTCGCCGGCTTCGGCGACGGTCCTGGCCAGTTCCTGTTTCAGATCGTCGATGTTGCTCATCGTTCTCTCTGTCGGGTGGTGAAACAAAAAAGGGGCCGGCTCAGGCGGCCGGCCCCTTGTTCTCCGATCCTGCCTCGATGGCGGGATTTATTCGGCGAGCGCGGCCCGGGCGGTATCGACCAGGGCCTTAAAGCTTTCCGGCTCGAGCGCAGCCATGTCGGCCAGCACCTTGCGGTCCAGCTCGATGCCCGACAGCTTCATGCCGTTCATGAACTGCGAATAGGTCAGGCCATGCTCGCGGGCGCCCGCATTGATACGGGTGATCCAGAGCTGGCGGAAATTGCGCTTCTTCGCGCGGCGGTCGCGATAGGCGTACTGAAGCGCCTTCTCGACCTTCTCCAGTGCGACGCGGAAGTTGGTGGAATTACGACCCCGATAACCCTTCGCGAGCTTCAGGACCTTCTTGTGACGGGCGTGGCTGGTGACGCCCCGTGATACGCGTGCCATATGTCAGGTTCCTTTCCGCTCAGCGTGCGTAGGGCATGAAGTTGCGCTTGATGATGCGCTCGTCCACTGCCGAGACGATGTCCGTGCCGCGGGCGGAGCGGATGAACTTGTTGGTGCGTTTGATCATGCCGTGGCGCTTGCCGGCCACGTTGTGACGCAGCTTACCGGTGCCGGTCACTGAGAAGCGCTTCTTGGCGCTCGACTTGGTTTTCATTTTGGGCATTTGTTTCTCCGTCTATTTCAATGGCTTGAAAGCCGTTACACATCGCCGGGAGGCATACCCAATAAGCCCCTGCGGCTGGGAACGCGGGGTTATAGCCGCAGCACCCCTGCCTTGCAAGCAATCTGGCTCAGGAATCCGGACGGCTTCCCGCTTGCCGGCCTCCGGCGTTCTGCTAGTCTCCGGAACCATGTGGGAAGGACGTCTCGTCAACAGGATCGCAGGTCTGCTGGTTGCCGCAAGTGTCGGTTTCAGCGCGGCGGGCGCTTGGTCGCAGGGTATCGATGACGATTCGCTTTCCGGTGGTGACGAGGTCGAGAGTGAAGGCGGCCGGCCGGATGCCGACGACGGCGTAGCGGAAGCCGGCGAGCTTCCTCGCATCGAGGTGTTGCCGCCGCTTCTGTCCTCCACCCGCTGCACGCTCAAGCTGCCCGAGGGGCCGAAGTGGACGCCGCAGGAAATATGGGCCTGGGAACAGCGCGCCTGTCTCGGCAAGCGGATCGACATGCGGCTGTTCTACGAGAAGCAGTATGGCCGCAAGTTCACCTGCCGCGCCTCGCGCCCCGATTTCTATCCGGTCGAATCCGAGCTTTCGTCGACCTTCATCCAGACCCTGGTCCGCCAGCCGCTCTACAAGCGCCTGTTGCATGACCGCGGCATCGAGATTTTCTGCGCGCGAATCCGCGACCAGATCCGCCTCAACGACTCACAACTCCACCGGCCGCTGATCTTCGGCTATTCGCGGCTGGAGAAAGGCGGGATCTTCGTCCGCTTCCGCAGCGAGAGCATTCTCGCCATCATCGGATCCGTCGTCTCCGACACCATCGAGGCCTACGCGCTGAACCTGCAGAGCGACCTGCTGCTGTCGAACGGCTCGCGGTTCGAGAAGGATGTCCGCCTCACCGGCGCCAGCGTCTACGGCAATATCGAGGCCAACAAGTCGGTCTTCCAGGGTATCTTCAGGCTGAACAATGCCGATGTCGGCCGTAATGCCACTTTCAACGGCTCGCAGATGAACGCGGTGCTGATGGCGTCAAGCCGCTTCGGGTTCAACGTGACCATGGTCGGCTCCACCTTCGACGGGCCGGTCAACATGACGCTGAGCCGCATCAGCGGTTCGGTCAATCTGCGCGGCGGCTCGACCTTCCGGAACACGGTGACGCTCGATTCCGCCCTGGTCCAGGGCAATGTTTACGCCGATGCCAGCCGGTTCGAGGGGCTGTTCAACCTGTCGAGCGCGGAAATCGAGCGCAGTGTCCT
>JAVKCR010000237.1:0-3112 GCA_040222645.1 Rhodospirillales bacterium | reverse complement strand
GGCCGGTATTGCCGGCCTCGTCCGAATTGTCCGGGTTGCGGGCGAAGGTATCGGCATTGGTATGCGGATCCGGATAATCCTGTCCCCAGGCGCCGATATAGATGCCGTGCTTGCGGGCACGGTAGATGGTCAGGATCTGCTTGCCGGTGCCGGTGACCAGCGTCGCCTTGATGCCGGCCTGGCCCAGCGTGTTCTGGAAGGATTGCGCGATCTCGAGCCGTTCCTGCGCGGTGCGCACGTTGATCTCGACCTCGAAGCCGTCCGGGTAGCCGTCTTCCGCCAGCAGCGCCTTCGCCTTCGCCACGTCCAGCTTGTAGGGCTGGTCCTTCAGCTCGCCGAGATAGGTCAGCGGCAGGAAGGCCTGGTGGGCGACGAACTGGCCCTTGAGGAACGAGTTCACCATGCCCTGGTAATCGACGAGATGCTTCATCGCCTCGATGACCTTGGGGTTGGCGAGAATCGGGTTCTTCTGGTTCAGCGCCGCATACATGATGCGGCCCTTCAGGTCGTCGACGACCTTGAAGCCGGCCTTGCCCTGGATGGCGGCGACGTCTTCCGGCGACAGGTTGCGCGCGACGTCGATATCGCCCTTTTCCAGCAGCAGTCGCTGGGTCGCCGATTCCGCGATATGGCGGACCACGACCCGCTTCATCGCCGGCTTGCCCTGCCAGTAATCCGGGTTCGCCTCGAGGATGTAAGACTCGTTCGGCTTCCAGGAACGCACGCTGTAGGCGCCGGAGCCGGCCGAATTGGTCTTCAGCCATCCGTTGCCCATGTCGCCGTCCTTCTCGTGCGCCAGCGCCGTCTTCTTGTCGACGATACCGCCGATGGTGGCGGTCAGGCAGTTCAGCACGAAGCTCGGGGCATAGGGCTTGTCGACCTTCAGGGTGAGTTCGTACTCGCCGGTCGCCTTGACGGTCTCCTCGAGATTTTCCGGGGTGAAGCCGAACTGGGTGATGATGAAGGACGGCGTCTTGTTCAGCAGCACCGCGCGGCGGATCGAGAACTCGGCATCCTCGGCGGTGACCGGGTTGCCGGAATGGAACGTCACGCCCTGGCGGATCTGGAAGGTGTAGGTGAGGCTGTCGTCGCTCACCGTCCAGCTCTCCGCGAGGCCCGGCTTCAGCGGACCGGGATTGTTCGGATCGAAAGTCACCAGCCTGTCATAGACATTGAGCGAAATGTTGGCGCCCTCGAACTCGAAACTCTCCTGCGGATCGAGCGTGATGACATCGTCGATGCGGGTGGCGATGACGAGCGTATCGGCGGGGGTCGCGGCTTCAGCAATGGAAGTCGCAACCATAGCCGCGGCAGCGGCCATGATGGCAATATTCTTCATGATGATTCCCTGTTTCTCTACCCGTTCGGCGCCGGAACGCTTCTGTGGCGCCCTGACCGGGTCAGGATAGGCCCGACCTGATTGTGCAGGCAACGCCTTCTTCCCCTGCCGGGTCCGATCCCGCACGGCGCGACCGGTTTTTCATGGCATCATCAGGGAGCGCGGTTTATGTCTGGTCGCCGCAAACAGGAACCAGATCCGGAGGCCGGACCTTGTCGCAGGGAATGACAATCGAGACCTACGAACGGCTCGACCCGGCCATGACCGTTACCTACAACGGGCGGCAGATCCAGTTCTCGACGCCCAACAGCGTGACGAAATGGCGGGTGGAAACCCTCGCCAGCAAGGAGCCGGACACGCTGGAATGGATCTCCGGCTTCAAGCCCGGAGACGTGCTGCTCGATGTCGGGGCGAATGTGGGGATGTATTCGATCCTGGCCGGCGCCGCGGGCTGCCGGGTCTTCGCCTTCGAGCCGGAATCCCAGAATTTCGCGATCCTCAACCGCAACATCATCCGCAACAATCTCGGCGACAGGGTGACCGCCTGGTGCGCGGCCCTGACCGATCGCTTCGCGCTGGATTGCCTGCATGTGGGGAACTTCCAGCCGGGCGATTCCTGCCATACATTCGGCGAGGCGCTGGATTTCAAGCTCGAACCCTTCAACTGCATTCTCCGGCAGGGATCGGTGTCGCTGACCATCGACAGCCTCATGGAACAGGAACTGATCACCTTCCCCGACCACATCAAGATCGATGTCGACGGCCTGGAGCACAAGGTGATCGCCGGCGCCCGCACCACTCTCGCCGATCCACGCCTCAAATCCACGCTCATCGAACTGCATACCGGGCTCGAGGAGCATCGTGCGATCATTGCCATCATGGAGGCGGCCGGTTTCTCCTGGTCGCCGGAAGAGGCCGACAAGGCCATCCGGAAGGACGGCACCTTCAAGGGAGTGGGCAACCATATTTTCAGACGCTAGCTCGAAGATCGTCTATACCGCGCTCAATGCGCCGATCAGACCCTTCCCCTATCCACACTTCTATGCGGAGAATGCGCTGGATACGGAAACGGTGGCCCTGCTGCGCGCAGCCCGGCCGGGGCTCGAAGCCTTCCAGTCGATCACCGAAACCGGCCGGGTGAACGATGACGAATCCGCCTATCGCAACCGCTCGGTCATCACGCTAACCCGCGAGAGCGCGGCCGACTTTCCGGGCAAGAGCCGGGAAGTCTGGCAGGAGGTGCATCATCACCTGTCCGGCAATGACTTCGTGCTGCCCGTGCTGCAGAAATTCGATCCGTGGCTCCGCCAGCGTTTCGGGGACAGGCTGCCGCAATTGAGTTTCCGGCCCGATATCCAGATCGTGACCGACCGGTCACGCTACAGCCTGGGGCCGCACACCGACCATCCGTCGAAGGTTGCCGTGCTGCTGTTCTACCTGCCCGGGGACGGATCACGCCCCGAACTCGGCACCAGCATCTACCAGCCACGCGAGGCCGGCTTCGTCTGCCAGGGCGGTCCCCACTACGCGCATGACCGGTTCCGGCGGCTGTTCACCGCACCCTACCTGCCGGGCGCCGTGCTGGGCTTCCTGAAGACCGCCAACTCGTTTCACGGCGTGGAGCCGGTTCCGGACGATGTGCCGGAACGCTTCCTGATCCAGTAATCCATCAAGGTCGAGGGCTGAGCCCGGAAACGGAAAGGGCGCCCGACCACCCGGCCCCGCCCCCCCCCTGTTCGGCAGATCGAGAGTGCAGCGGCAGAGCTTGATCTC
>JAVKCR010000236.1:0-3918 GCA_040222645.1 Rhodospirillales bacterium | reverse complement strand
CTTCGCGCGGCTGACCGAGACCCTTGTCGAGCTGCCGGCGGATTACGGCAGCATCACCTTCTTTGAACTGCAGAACCCGGGGAAAGCATCATGATCAGGACCGGAGACGAATACCGCGCCTCCATCCGTGACGGCCGCGAGGTCTATATCAACGGCGAGCGGGTGAAGGATGTCCCCACCCACCCCGCCTTCAAGCCCATCGTCGACGCCCGCGCGCGCATCTACGACATGGCGCACGAGGCGGCGACGCGCGACATCATGTCCTATGTCGATGCGGAATCCGGCGAGCGCAACTGCATCGGCCACAAGCTGCCGGTGGATTCCGCCGACTGGGACGCCAAGCGCAAGGCGGTCGACACCGTCATGCACGATATCGGCGGCGTGGTGATCCGCGTCTCCGACGAGACCGTGGGCGAGATGTGGTCGCTCTATGACGGCTCGGACGTGCTGTCGGAGGTCGATCCGCAATTTGCCGACAATATCGACCGGCATATCCGCAAGGCGGTGGTCGACGATCCGTTCCACGTCTCGGCCAACACCGACCCGAAGGGCGACCGCTCGAAATCGCCGCAGGAGCAGGACCCGGACATGCTGCTCCACGTGGTGCGCGAGACCGATGCCGGCATCGTCGTGCGCGGCGCCAAGTACGAGACCGCGGCGGCCTACGCCAACCAGGCCTTCGTCAAGCCGACCATCGCCAACTGGGGCGAGGAGAAGCTGTCGGACTACGCGGTCGGCTTCATCTGCGACATGGGCTCGCCGGGCCTCAAGCATATCTGCCGCTCGGGCTTCGCCGGGCGCGGCTCGCCGGAGGATTACCCGCTCTCCAACCGCGCCGACGAAATCGACACGCTCCTGATCTTCGACGACGTGCTGGTGCCGTGGGAGAACGTGCTGTTCTACCGCCACACGAAGGCCGCGAGCTTCATCCGCGCGACGCTGCACCGCTACTCGGCCTTCCCCTTCGTGCAGCGGGTGCTGACCATTGCCGACATGATGATCGGGGCGGCCCTGTTCAACGCCAGGCAGACCGGCCTCGACAAGATGCCGGCGGTGCGCGAGAAGCTGGCGACGCTGGCAATCTACCGCGAGGGCATCAACGCGCATCTGACCGCGGCGATCGCCACGGCGGAGAGAAGTCCGAAGGGCCTCTTGATGCCGAACCAGTCTCTCCTGTTCACCGGCCGGGTGCATGCCTGTTCGCAGCTGCCGGCGATGATGCATCTCGCGCGCGAGCTGATGGGCGGGCAGATCTGCGTGACGCCGGACTTCAAGACCTTCAACGCGCCCGAGACCAAGCCCTGGATGGACAAGTATTATACCTGCAACGAGAACTGGGTGGCGGAAGACCGCCGCAAGCTGCTCGCCTTCGCCCGCGACCTGGTGAACAGCGATTATGCCGGCCACCGGGTGACCTTCGAGCTGTTCGCCCAGTCGCCGCCCTTTGCCCATCTCAACGCGGTCTATAACAGTTTCGACTTCTCCGGTCCGCTCGACCTCGTGAAGAAATCCGCCGGCCTGTCGGACCGGGTGCTTGGCGGTCAACCCAGACAGGCAGCGGAGTAAGCCATGCCCCATATCCGTCACCGCAAGTTCAACACCGGCTCGACCTACCCGAACCAGAAGCTCGACAATGATTTCTGCCAGGCGGTGAAGGCCGGCAACACGATCTACCTGCGCGGCCAGGTCGGCACCGATTTCGACGGCAACACCGTGGGCATCGGCGATGCGGGCGCGCAGACCGAGCAGGCGATGAAGAACGTGAAGCAGCTGCTGGAGGAACTCGGCAGCGAGCTTTCCCACATCGTCAAGATCACCATCTACATCACCGACCGCGCCTACCGCGAACCGGTCTACCGCGAGGTCGGCAAGTGGTTGAAGGGCGTCTTCCCGGTCTCCACCGGAGTCATCGTCCAGGGGCTGGCGCAGCCGCAATGGGTGATGGAAATCGACGTCACCGCGGTGGTGCCGGAGGAATAGGGTTTCTGGGACACGAATGAACACGAACGGACACGAATGCACCGTGCGGGCGGGGGTGGCAGCAGGATGATGCCGGATGCCGTGCGGTCGGGACCGCCGCCGGGTTCATGACACAGATGAACACAGGTAAACACGGATGGTCCGTGCCGGACGGGATGTCGTGCCATGTGCTCGGTCCGAAGCTGAGGTAAAGGCTGTCGCTACTGCTGCGCCCTGCGGGCGCGTTTAGTCTGCCAAACGGCCACCCACGCCCTCGCCCTCGCGAAAGCGAGGGTCCAGGATAGACCGCCCCGGCATTCTTGCCCTGGATTCCCGTTTGCACGGAAATGAGGGGAGATTGTGCACATCGCTAGAATCAGGAAGGAAACCGCGCCCGCCGGGCGCAATTGAGCGTTCCTCAAATCTTACCGCATTTGGCCAAATGCCGGATCATCATCTCTTCGCCATAAGAATTAACTGTATCTTGTGGGCTGAGAGGGCCAGTTCCGAATATCACAGTTCTTTTGGTCAGCCATCTGGCGAAGGAAGATATTCCGATCCAGAAGCGCATTGCCTTCGATTCCATCAGCATTCTTGAAATCCGCCAGTCCAGGCCAGATGAAAAAGCCGATGAGAACATCCCTGCCGTCATCGCTGTTGTTCTTCGAAATCTTGTAGGATGCGATTTCTGTGTTGGTCTTGTATTCCGTTTCGATATCAATGCAGGATACCGCATCATCATTTGCCTGCTTGATGCCAACCGGCTGTGGGTCCCTAGTCTGAGCACAAGCTGCAACAAGAACGATTGTTAAAAGAGCAACAAGCAACTTCATATGTTTTCTCCATTCATTAATTTACTAGGGTTTTACTGTTATATTTTTGATTCTTATCAAGAAAGATTTTATATTTTCTTTTATTGATCCTTCATTTGCCAGCCTCAATCTCTTTATTGCAAGGACTGCATCTCCGAAAGTAGCCGTGTACGACACGGTGACTGGTTCATCGAACCAAATATCATTGGTTGTTTTCTTTTTTATACGATAGCGAACCAATGACCTGACATTCAAATCCAATCCAATGATTGGTTGGTCCAGATCAGATAATTCGGCTTCAACTGAAAAGGTGGCATTTGTCGGATCTGCAGAGAGGTAGCCGGTTGACATGAGTGACTGCTGAAGGGCGCCTCGAAATGACTCGTTGTCGACTTCTGAAGTCCATAGGGGATTGGTTGCTTCGCCGCCCCTCACTTCACTTATCATCATGTTGCCCGCTAATGGCGAAGTTGCAGGTGCCTTCAATGAGGCATCCCGAACCACCATGTTCTGCATCTCTGCAGGAGATGCACAGGCAACTAGATTTGCTAAGGCAACAATTGAAAGAACAATTTTTACTACATTTTTTATTCGACCAACCAGCATCTATTTCACTCAAAATATGTTTCCCGTACAAAGAATACACGGGACATAATTTCAGTCAATCAGAGAGTTTAGGGTCCGGACTCATTAGAGCCACCATATGACGGTAGCGGCGAGGGCGACGGCCTCACCACCCGAACAACCTGCCCGTTCTACCCCATCACCCCTGCCAGCACGGCGCATTCGTGTCACCGTCCCCTTCTTCACGGCGAGACCTCCTCCAGCCTCCTTGCCCGTTAGCGGGGAAGCGAGACAGCTCAATCGCTCCCCCGCCTGCGAGGGCGGTGGTCCGCAGGACCGGAGGGGGGTGCTGTCATGCCCCCGCCCGCTCGCAGGCCAGCACCAGGTCGCCGCCGCCGGGGCGGCGGGCGGTGATCTTCCAGCCCGTCGCGGCGAGGCGCTGTTCGAGCTGTTCCGCCGTCAGATCGTTGACATAGCCCAGCGCGCGGCGCGCTCGGCGGTCGGGATTCGGCTCGCAGACCGGGTAGCTCAGCACCAGCCGGCCGGTTGCCTGGCCGATGCGGGCGAGCAGCGCGTTCGGGTC
>JAVKCR010000235.1:0-3867 GCA_040222645.1 Rhodospirillales bacterium | reverse complement strand
AGGGCCGAGACCATGCTGGCAAGCCCCTCCTTGCCGACGGGATCGAGCGCGGAACCGCCGCGGAACACGAAGCTCATGGAGATCAGCGGGATGGTGGAATCCCGCACCAGCCAGGCCTCGATACCGAGCGGGCTGACGACCTTCTCGATCGTGACGGCGGCTGCGGAACGCATGCCCACCGTGACGAACAGGAGCGCGATCAGCGTGCGCCCCAGCAAACGGAGGACCTGCATCAACTCGCCTTCCCGGCCGGTTTCAGAATGGTGCGGAGATATCCCGGACGGTCGAGCACATGCTTCGCCGCCTCGTTGACCTGTTCAACGGTCACGGCCTCGACCCGTTCCGGCCAGTTCTCGACATCATCGACGGTGCCGCCGGTTGCCAGAGCCTGGCCGAACACCCGGGCGGGGCCGGTCACGGAATCCCGCGCGAAGATCGCCGCATCCAGCATCCGCTGCTTGGCGCGTGCGAGTTCATCCTCGGTTATGCCGTCGCTGATCAGTTTCGCAATCTCGTCCTCGATCGCCGTCTCGACCTTCTCCATCTCGACACCGTCCTTCGGCGTCGCATGGAAGGCAAAGCTTCCCAGATCGAGGCCGTCGCCGTCATACCAGGCGCCCGCCGAGGTCGCGATGCCGTCCTCGACGACCAGCTTGCGGTAAAGCCGGCTGGTGGCGCCGCCGCTGAGGATTTCCGACAGCACCTGCAGGGGATAGGCGTGCCGTGTCTCCCCGGCGTTGGAGGACGGCGCCAGGTAGCGGCGGCCGAGCGACAGCCGCGTCACGCGTGCATCCGCCATCTCGACGGTCATCCGGGCGATATGTTCCGGCTCCAGCGGCCGCACCCGTTCGGGCACGTCCCGCGCCGGAATGACGCCATAGTACTTTTCCGCCAGACGTCGGACCTCGTCGGCGTCGACATCACCGGCAACGACAAGCACGGCGTTGTTGGGGGCGTACCATGTCCGGTAGAACTCGATGGCGTTTTCCGTGCTCAGCGCGGCGATCTCGTGCGGCCAGCCGATCACCGGGTCGCCGTAGGGATGGTTCAGCCAGAAGACGGCATCAGCCTGTTCGCGCAGGCGGGATGCCGGCTGGTTCTCCACCCGGGAGCGCCGCTCCTCGAGCACCACCTGCCGCTCCGGCGCGACCTGTTCGTCCGTCAGCACCAGATTGACCATCCGGTCGGCTTCATGGCGCATCATGGTTTCAAGCCGGTCTGCGGCGATGGTCTGGTAATAGGCGGTATAGTCGGAACTGGTGAAGGCGTTCTCCTGCCCGCCATTGTCGGCGATGATGCGGGAGAACTCGCCGGGGGCCATCGTCTTCGTGCCCTTGAACATCAGGTGTTCGAGGAAATGCGCGACGCCCGACTGTCCCGGCGCCTCGTCGGCGGAGCCGACCTTGTACCAGACCATGTGGGTGACGATCGGCGCCCGGTCATTGGAAATGACGACGACCTGCATGCCGTTGGAAAGCGTGAAGGTGTCCGGATCGAAGATGGCCGACGCGGACGGTGTTGCCGATACCACCATGGCCAGCAAGCCGGCGGCAAACCCTGCCAACCTCATGGATTGGCGCCTTCGCATGTCATGATGTCCGTTTCCTCGTGCGAGTTTGCCCGACAGATATTGGGAAGCGACGCGGGAACGGCAACCGCACTGGCGATTAGTTGAAGATGCCTTCGAGAATCGCCTTCTTCCGGCGACGGATCGTCGGGGTCTCGCCTTCCGTCGCTTCCTTGCCGAGTGCCGCGTTCTCACGCAGGCGCTCGGTTTCCTTCTGCGCGTCGACCAGCGTTCCCGGCGCTTCCGCCGGGCGCCAGAACATCAGCTTGTCGGAAAATGAATCATCGGTTTCCACGAGTGCCGCGGATTCCCGGTTGATCGTGGCCCGGATCGACCCGTCCGCATTGAGCGCGTTCGCCTGCGACAGCAGGGCCGCCTCGCCCTGGCTGAGGCCACGGCGCGCGGCTTCCTGGTCGAGGGCGACCCGCTCCGGTTCGCGGCGGAACACGGTCCGCTCGGCTTCTTCACGGGCAGTGGTCTGGTTCGGACGCGGTGCGCCCGGCTCGGGCGGACGCAGGCTGTAGTCGGGCGGCAGGCTGAGCGGTGCGCGCGACGGCACGGCGAATTCGTCCGGCGCCCGCTTCGAAAGGCCGAACGTCGATTTCAGATCGCTGCTGCAACCCGCAAGCAGGCCGAGCGCCACCAGGGAACTGACTGCTACAAATGCACGTTTCATCGGGCTTCCATCCAGCTTGAAGATATCGCTCATCAGCTACTTTTTAGGCGATTCACGCTTCGGGAACAAGGAATCGAACAACATCATGGCCGCACCGATGGTGATCGCGCTGTCCGCCACGTTGAATGCCGGCCAGTGATAGCCGAAAGCATGCAGGTCGAGAAAGTCATACACCGCACCGAAGCGTACCCGGTCGATCACATTGCCGATGGCACCGCCGACCAGCAACGCCAGCGCGATCCGGAGCAGGCCCGTGGCGCGGGTCATCCAGACGGACAGGGCGATCGCGATGACCACCGCCAGCCCGGTCAGGACCCACGGACCGAACGAGGCGCCGAGACCGAAGCTCACACCCGGATTCCAGACCTCGACGATGTTGAAGAACGGCGTCACCTCGATCATCCGGCGTCCCGGCTCGAAGATGCCCGGGATCAGCCACTTGCTGACCTGGTCGAGGACCAGCACCGCGAGGATGACACCGATAGCGCGCTTCATCGTTCAGTCGGCGCCGAGATGGGACTCGACCGCATCGCTGCAGCGCCCGCAGACACCTTCGTGGGCATGGGTGCCGACATCCGGCAGGACCTTGTAGCAGCGCACGCATTTCTCGCCCTCGGCCATCGCCGCAACGACGGCGACGCCGGGCTGCTCGGCGAAGCGGTAGGCATTGTCCGGCGCCGCATCGGTCGAGAAGGTGACATCGGACGTGATGAAGATCTCCGGCGCATCGAGACCGTCGAAAGCCGCCGCGAGGTCGGCATCGACATGCACCACCGGAGACGCCTGCAGGCTGGAGCCGATCCGCTTTTCCGCGCGTTCGATTTCGAGCGCGCCGGTGACCACGCGGCGCACGGCCCGTATCTTCTTCCATTTCGCGGCGAGTTCCGGATCGTGCCAGTCGGCGGGGATCTCGGGGAACTGGCGCATATGGACGCTGCCGGTCTCTTCCGGATGACGGGCCAACCAGGCTTCCTCGGCGGTGAAGCAGATGAAGGGGGCGAGCCAGGCCGTCAGGCAGTTGAACAGCTCGTTCAGCACCGTGATCGCGGCGCGCCGGCGTATGCTGGCCGTGCCGTCGCAATAGAGGACATCCTTGCGGATGTCGAAATAGAACGCCGACAGGTCGACGGCGCAGAAATTGTGGATCTCGATGAACAGCGTGTGGAAATCGAAATCGTTGCAGCACTGGCGCACCAGCCGGTCGATCTCGCTGATGCGGTGCAGCGCCCAGCGGTCGAGTTCCGGCATCTGCTCGCGCGGCAGCACCAGGTTCTCGTCGTAGCTCGCGAGGTTGCCCAGCAGGTAGCGCAGCGTGTTGCGCAGGCGGCGATAGATGTCGACCTGCGCCTTGACGATTTCTGGACCGATGCGGAGATCTTCCGAATAGTCGGAACCCACCACCCAGAGGCGCAGGATATCGGCGCCGAACTGCTCGACCACTTCCTGCGGTGCGACGACGTTGCCGAGTGACTTCGACATCTTCTGACCGTCCGCCGCCATGACGAAACCGTGCGTCAGCACCGCATCGTAGGGAGCGCGCCCGCGCGTGCCGGCGGATTCCAGCAGCGAGGAATGGAACCAGCCGCGATGCTGATCAGACCCCTCAAGGTAAAGCGAGGCCGGC
>JAVKCR010000234.1:0-9278 GCA_040222645.1 Rhodospirillales bacterium | reverse complement strand
GGCCATTTCCCCCCTGACAATCCACCGTCCATCCGCCCGTCTGGGCCGCGCCATGATCGTCTCCGCCAGCTACCGCACCGATATTCCCGCCTTCTATGCGGAATGGTTCCGCAACCGGCGCGCGGCCGGGTTCGCGATGGTGCGCAACCCCTATGGCGGCAAGGATTACCGGGTCTCGCTGGCGCGGCAGGATGTCGACGCCTTCGTCTTCTGGACCCGCAATGCCGCGCCGATGCTGGACGATTTCGCAAGACTCCACGACGAGGGCACCCCCTTCACCGTCACCATGTCGATCCTCGGCTACCCGAAGCAGCTCGACGCGCGGGTGATCGACACCGACACCGCCATCGCCCAGCTCCGCCGCATCGCCGCCATCCATCCGCGCGGGGGCGTCTGGCGCTACGACCCGATCCTGGTCTCCGACCTCACGCCGCCCGACTGGCACCGGGAGAATTTCGCCCGTCTCTCGGGCGCGCTCGCCGGTGTGGTCGACGAGGTCACAATCTCTTTCGCCACGATCTACGCCAAGTCGCGCCGCAACCTCGCCCGCGCTTTCGGGGGCCGCGAAAGCTGGCGCGACCCGGAGGCGGCGGAGAAGCGCGAATTGCTGGCGGAGCTCGCCGCCATTGCCCGTGAGAACGGCCAGCGCCTGACGATCTGCAGCCAGCCGGACCTCACCGGCGACGGCGTCGAACCCGCGCGCTGCATCGATTCGGTCCGGCTCGCCGATGCCGGGGGAAGGCCGTTCAAGGCGAAGACGAAGGGCAACCGGCCGGGCTGTCTCTGCGCCGAGAGCCGGGATATCGGCGCCTACGACACCTGCCCGCATGGCTGCGCCTATTGCTACGCGGTCAAGCGTCGCGAAAAGGCAATCGTCTTCGCCCGCGACCACGACCCCGCCACGGAGCGGCTCGGATGAACCCGCTCCGGGATCACGACTACCGCCCCTGGATGAGCGGCGACGGGGTCCCCGCGATGGGACTCAAACCATTGCCGCCGGACGGCTGGCTGGAACCGGGCCGCGACTTCGCAGCCCAAATGGCGGAGCGTGAACGGCTGCTCGCGGAGAAATTCGGCGAGGTCTGCATCATCGGGCCGGGGACGGAAGCCGCGCAGGCGGAAATCCTCGCCCGCATCATCGACGATCTCGGGCGCTGCCATCCCGGCCTCTACGAATTCACGGAATCCTCCGCCCGCTGCCGTATCGACGGCCGCAAGATCGACCTCGCCGGCGACGCCCCGCCGATAGTCACCGCCGCCCGGCTGGTGCAGGAGGACCTCTGCCTGGTATCGCCGCGCGAGGGTGCGCATGTGCTGACGGCCGCCGTGCTCTGCTTCCCCAGCCGCTGGCGGCTGGCGGAGAAGATCGGCCTGGCGGTGGACGCGATCCACGGCCCGGTGCCGGTCTATCCGGAAAAGCTGGCCCGGCCTGTCGACCGCTTCTTCGAGGTCCTGAAACCCGGCCGCCCGGTCTGGCGCATCAACTGGTCGCTGCACGCGACGGCGGAGCTGTTCCAGCCCGGCGGCGAGCGCCGGCTGGAGGACAATCGCGCGGCAATAATGCCGGAGGGCTGGTTCATCCGCATGGAACGCCAGGTGCTGCGGCGGCTGGAGTGCGGCGACGTGCTGTTCTCCATCCGCACACATCTGCGTGCGCTTGGCGAGCTTGCGGCGGATTCGGAAAGCCGCAAGCAGATGGCAGCGGCGCTGCGGTCGATGCCGGCGGCGACGCTGGCCTACAAGAACCTCACGGGCACCCTGCCGGCGCTGCTCGAGTGGCTGGAGAGGTGACGAGTTATGAAGAGCAATATTTTGATGTCATCCCGTCTTTCGACGGGATGACATCGTTGTTAGTTGCAGGCTGTCATTCTTAATTGCGGGATGACGGTCAGGCCGCGAAATCCCGCAGCAGTTTCCCCGGCGTGCCGCATCCCGCGACCGGGCCGCCCGCATCCGCCACCTTCACGCCGTTGACCCAGACGCCATGCAGGCCAATGGCGTCGGTGTTCAGGCGCGGTGCGCCGGCGGGCAGGTCGAACAGGCGGTAGCTCGGGCCGCGATTGACCGCGGCAGGGTCGAACAGCAGCAGGTCGGCGGCAAAGCCCGGCTTCAGATAGCCGCGGTCGCGGATGCCGTAGATGTCCGCCGGGCGGCCGGTGAGCTGCCAGATCGCGGTCTCGACGGGGATGGCGCCGAGATCGCGCGACCAGTGGCCGAGCAGGTAGAGGCCGTAGCCCGCATCGCAGAAGAAGGAGAGATGCGCGCCGGCATCCGACAGGGCGATGGAGGCATGGGGATGGTTCATCATCTTCCCCACCGCGTCCTCGTCCGAGTTCAGCACATGGGCGTAGAACAGGGTCTCGAGATCTTCCGACAGCGCGAGGTCGAGCGCCCAGTCCAGCGGATCGACGCCCGCTTCCGCCGCGCGGTCGGCGATCGTGGCGTGCTCGAGATGGGCGTTCTCGTCCCGCGCGCACTGGATGATGCCGACCTTCGACCAGTCGCCGTTGAACAGGCGGATCGGGTTGATCGTCGCCAGCTCGTCGCGCACCGACTGGCGGAAGGAGGGATCGGCGAGGATCTCGCCCACCCTGTCCTTCGGCGCGGTCATCGCCGGCTTCCAGGCATTGATGCTCTCGAAGGGATAGGGCGAGCGGAAGGTGAACTCGAAGGTCAGCGGACAGGGGGAGACCTGGCCGTAGAGCGGCACGCCGCGGGATTGCGCGGCGGCGATGTCGTCGAGCGCCTCGAAGGTGGCCGTCGGCTTGTTCGGGCTGTGCAGCAGCGCCGCGATCATCACCGGGCGCTTGCCGGCGGCGACCGAGAGCTTCTCCAGCCAGGGAATGGTGGTCTGGCCGCCGCGGGTCAGCATGAAGACGCCCTTGCCGTCAGCGCCCATGGCCCTGGCCAGCCCGATCAGCTCGTCGTCATCGGCGAGACGCGACGGCATCGGCTTGCCGCCATCGCCGTTATGCTGGGGCGCGGTCGAGGTGGCGAAGCCGACGGCGCCGGCCCGCATCGCCTCGCGCACGACGGCCGCCATGGTCTCGATCTCGCCCGGGGTGGCCGCCCTTTCGGTCGCGTCCTCGCCCATCGCCCAGGTGCGGAGCGCCGAATGGCCGATGAAGGCGGCGACGTTCGGGGTGACGCCGCGTGCCTCGATCCGGTCGAGATATTCCGGGAAGCTCCGGAACGACCAGTCGATGCCGGTGCGCAGCGCCTCCAGGCTCATGCCCTCGACCTGGGTCAGGTTGCGCATGAACAGGTCGCGGTGCTCCGGTCGGTTCGGGGCGATGGTGAAACCGCAATTGCCGATGATGCAGGTGGTCACGCCAAGCGCCGGCGACGGGTTGAGATAGGGGTCCCAGGTGATCTGTGCGTCGTAATGGGTGTGGCTGTCGATAATGCCCGGCATCAGCGCGAGGCCGTCGGCGTCGATCACCTCCCTGGCATCGATCTTGAGGTCGGGGCCGATGGCGGCGATGCGGCCGCCCTCGATGGCGAGGTCGCCGCGGGCGGCGGGGGCGCCGCTGCCGTCATGCAGCAGGGCGCCCCGGATCAGGAGATCCGCCAAGCCCGTCACTCCGCCGCCAGCGCGGTAGCGCCGAGACCCTCGGCCTCGCGGCGGATGCGCACGGCCTCCGAGCTCTCGTCGATCTCGACATCGGCGAAGGTCACCGGGCGGTCGACCGGGATATCGTGCTTCAGCCGCAGATTGTTGGCGAGCCCGATCGGCAGGGCGCCCAGGCGCAGGCTGGCCTCGGCCGGCATCAGCTTGCCCCAGACGGTGAAGCCGCCCTCGCCGTCGAGCATCTCGCCGGCCTTCAAATTGCGCTTGGCGGTCGCCACCGCGTCGCCGCGGAAACCCCGGTTGCGGCCCGTCGGCTCGCCGTGGATGGCGGCGGACAGCACCGAGATGCCGAGCTCGAGGCCGATCAGGTGGTAAGGCTTGTGCATGGCCGCATATCGCCCAGTCTCGTCGGTCTTCAGGCCGTACTGGCGGAAGCAGGCCGCGGCGTAATCGTTCGGCGCCTCGAACACCACGTAGACGCCCCAGCGGAGATCCCGGAACACCGGGCGGCCGTCACGTTCCAGCGAGGAGATCACCTCCACCATGCCGGCGCCGTCGAGGATGCCGCCGGCCGATTTCGGACGCAGCAGGTGGGCCAGATCGTCGACGCCGCAGGGCGGGAAAGCGAGACCGTCTTGCGGCACGCCGAGCCCGCAGGCGTTGGCGATCGCCGCCATCTCGATCGCCGACTTGGTGCCGTCGAGGAAGGAATTGAACATCTGCGGATTCATGCCGGCGGCCTTCGCCTCTTCCGGCGTCAGGCCGTAATGGCCCCAGACGCCTTCCGGCGTGACATGGTGATATGCCGGCAGGTACTTGGTGCCCTTGCCGGCGGCGACCACCTTGAATCCCGCGGCGCGCGCCCATTCCACCATCTCGGCCACCAGCGCCGGCTGGTCGCCATAGGCCATGGAATAGACCACGCCGGCCGCGTCCGCCCGGCGGGCGAGTGCGGCGCCGGCCAGCACGTCGGCCTCGACATTGACCATGACGACATGCTTGCCGTTCTCGAAGGCGGTCAGCGCGTGGCGGATGCCGGCGGCCGGGTGGCCGGTCGCCTCGATCACCACGTCGACATCGGCCATCCGGCAGAGTTCCTCACCGGAGGCGACGAACTTCGTCGCGGCGATGCGGTGCTGGTCCCAGCCGACGGTCGCGCAGGCCAGCTTCGCGCGGGCCGGGTCGAGGTCGGCGATGGCCGCGACCTCGAGCCCCGGCGTGTGCGGGACCTGGGAGAGGAACATGGAGCCGAACTTGCCGGCGCCGATGAGGCCGGCGCGAACCGGCTTGCCTTCCGCGGCACGGCGAAGGGCGTGGGTATGGAGATTCATCTGTTTCGTTTCCTCAGGCTGCCTGTTTGCGGCTTGCCGCGAATTTCGCCAGCGCGTCGTCGGCGACCGGCGTGATCGGGGTGAAATCGCGGTGCGCGATCCATTCCTTGCGGGTGAACTTGGTGATGTGGTTGGAGACCGCGCAGAGCGTCAGATAGACGATGGTGCGCGGGTAGGGCGTGATGTTCGGCGGGCTGGCATGGACCAGGTTGCCGTGGAACATCATCACCGAGCCGGGCTTGCCGGTGGGCGCCACGATGCCGCCCTCGTCGACCAGCTTCGTGACCGTCTCGTTGTCCAGCGTCCAGAGCGGGTAGGACGTGGTCTCGAGATCGTGGCCGGCCTGCAACGTGCCGTGTTTGTGGCTTTTCGGGATGAACATCAGCGGGCCGTTGACCGCCATCACCTCGTCGAGGAAGACGGCGATGTTCATCGCCCGCGGTTCCGGCATGCCGTCGTCGCGCGCCCAGGTGCCGTAATCCTGGTGCCACTGCCAGACCGCGCCTTCGAAGGCGGCCTTCGCGTTCACCTTGAACTGGTGCATGTAGACGTCTTCGCCGAAGAACTGGCTGACCGGCTCGATCAGGCGCGGATGCGCGCCGAGCAGGCGGAAGGCCTCGTTGTAGGTGTGGGCCGCGAAAGCGGTGCGCGGCGCGCCCGTTGTCTCGCGCCAGACCTCCTCGCGGTCGGACGCGTAGATCTGCCGCGCCTCGTCGCGCAGCGACCGGATCTCGGCTTCGGTAAAGCAATCCGGGAAGAACAGGTAGCCCTGTTCGTCGAACTCGGCCAGTTGGTCGTCTGTCAGTCGCATGTTTCCTCTCCCGTTGCCGGATATGGTTCCGGTCCGCATTGATGTGAAGATGTCGATCAGGCCGCGTCGTCGCGGGCCCGAAGCCGGTCGCTGGTCGCGCGCCCTGCCCGCTCGGCATGGTCACGGGCGCGCTTTTCGGCAAGCGGCGGGTCGCCGGCGGCGATCGAGGCCAGGATTTCCCGGTGCTCGCGCCAGGAGATTTCGCGGTTCTCCTTCACCGACAGCACGAGGCCCATCGAGCGCTGGAAATGCGGCCAGGCGGTCTTCGCCATCTCGTCGATGGCAGGATTGCCGCTGACCGCGTAGATTGCCCGGTGAAAGGCGACATCCGCCTCGATGAGATCGCGCACCGCGTTCTGGCGCACGGCCTTCCAGCCCTGGTCCATGATCCTTTCCAACCCCATGAGGTCCTTGGAATGGATCACCCGGTCGGCGATACGTTCCGCGGCCAGCCGGGCGGCAAGCGCATCGAGGGCGGCGCGCACCTGGTAGAGCGAGAGCAGCCGGTCCGGGTCGACCTCGCTCACCCTCAGCCCGCGCCGGCCGCGTTCCACCACCAGTCCGTCCTGGCGCAGCATGGCGAGCGCATGGCTGATCGGCTGGCGGGAAACGCCGAGCTGGTCGACGAGGTTGGACTGCACCAGCGCCGACCCTTCGGCCAGGTCGCCGAACAGGATCGCGTCCTTCAGCCGCAGGTAGACTTCGTCTACGAGGTCGCCGCGTGGTTCGATGGGGGTGATCATGGCGTTCCGAATACCGTGTACGGAATTCCGTATGCCATAACCGTGTGATCCGGTCAATGGCGGCCGCGCGATTCAGCTTGCCGCACGCCACGGAATCTGTTGTTGATTATGCGAGTCATTATCATTATCAGGCCGACAATGGACGCCACCTCCGCGCAGAGCAACTTCGACATCAAGACCGAGATCGCCGCCTACTGGGACCGCCGCGCCGCGACGTTCGACGACTCCCCGTCCCACGTCATCCGGCAGGGCCGCGAGCGCGACACCTGGCGGGCGGTGCTGGCGCGGCACATGCCGGGTGAGGACGCGCATGTGCTGGAACTCGGCTGCGGCACCGGCATCATCACCGAGCTGCTGCTGGAATGCGGCTACAGGGTCTCGGCCATCGACCTCGCGGAAGAGATGCTGAAGCGCGCCCGCGAACGCATCGGCTTGCGCGCCGACATCCGCTTCGCCGATGCGGAGGACCCCTACCCGATGAGCGGGCCGTTCGACGCCATCCTGTCGCGCCACCTGGTCTGGACCCTGCCCGACCCGGCAACGGCGTTCCGGCGCTGGTTCCGCCTGTTGCGGCCGGGCGGGCGCGTGGTCATCGTCGATTGCCGCTGGAGCGATGACCGGTTTCCGGCGAACCTGCTGATGCGGCTGGCGGGGATGGTCGAACCCGCAGCCCCCAACCCCGATGCACCGCCGGGCGTGGCGGATCCGGACAGCCCCTACCACGAGATCGGCAGCCACCTGCCGTTCGGCATCGGCGGTGCCGCGCCGGAAGCGTTTGCCGACATGCTGAAAGACGCCGGGTTCGTCGACATCCGCATCGACCGGCTCCGCGATCTGAAGTCCGCCCAGCGCAACGGCCGCCCGCTCGGCTTCAGGCTCCGCAGCCTGGCGACCGAGCGCTACGTCGTGCGCGCCAGCACCTAGCCGCCGCCGGCCAGCATCGCCCGCAGGTCGGTCTTCAGCACCTTGCCGTAATTGTTCTTCGGCAGGGCCTCAATGAAGCGGTAGCGTTTCGGGCGCTTGAACCGGGCGATGCGGTCGAGGCAGAGCCGGTCGAGATCGCCCTCCGCCACATCCACCCCGTCGCGGAGGACGACGAAGGCGACGACCTCCTCGCCCCATTTCGCATGCGGGTGGCCGACCACGGCGACCTCGGCCACGCCTTCGTGGGCGAGCAGCACCTCCTCCACCTCGCGCGGGTAGATGTTGGCGCCGCCGGAGATGATCAGGTCCTTCGACCGGTCGATCATGGTGACGTAGCCGTCCGCGTCCATGCGGCCGAGATCGCCGGTCCAGAGCCAGCCGTCGCGGATGGTCTTCGCGGTCTCTTCCGGCCGGCGCCAGTAGCCGGCCATGACGGAGGCGCCGCGCACCGCGATTTCCCCGGTCTCGCCGCGCGGCACTTCGTTGCCCGTCTCGTCGAGAACGCGCACTTCGACCACCGAGTGGGCGACCCCGACCGACCCGAGGCGCTCTCGCCAGCGCGGGTGGCGGCGGTCGCAGACATCCTTGCGCGACAGGGCGGTGATGGTCATCGGGCTTTCGCCCTGGCCGTAGATCTGCACGAAGCGCGGCCCCATCGTCCGCACAGCCTCGATGATGTCCGCCTCGTACATCGGCCCGCCGCCATAGACGATGGTGCGGATGCCGTCACCGGAAACGCCCGCCTGCCTTGCCGCCTCGACCAGCCGGCGCACCATGGTGGGCGCGGCGAACATCGAGACCGGGCCGATGCGCGGTGCAAGATCGAGAATCTCGACCGGGTCGAAGCCGCCGCTTTCCGGCACCACGTGGCGGGCGCCGCGCAGCACATGCATGAAATTGTAGAGCCCGGCGCCGTGCGAGACCGGGGCGGCATAGAGTGCCGCATCTTCCGGCCAGACCTCGTCGACATCGATGAAGTAGGCGAAGGTCATCGCCGCGACATTGCCGCAGGTGATCATCACCCCCTTCGGCTTGCCGGTGGTACCGGAGGTATAGAACAGCCAGGCCAGATCGCCTTCATCGAGGGAAACGGGCGCCGCCATCGGCGCCGCGCCATCGGCGAAGGCCGGCCATTCCGACCCGTCGAGCGAGAGGATGTCGGGGCCGCCCGCCGCCATCGCCTCGCCGAGCGCGGTGGCGTGCGCCGCGTCGGAGAAGACCAGCGCCGCCTCGGCATCGCCGACGATCCAGGCTGCTTCCCTGGGATGCAGTTTGGCGTTCACCGGCACGGCAGCGGCGCCTGCATACCAGGTGCCGTAGAGCGCCTCGATATAGCCCGTCCGGTTCGCCATGAAGAGCGCGACCCGGTCGCCCCTGCCGATGCCGCGGGCCTCTAGCGCCGCGCCGATGGCGGCGGCGCGGCGGTTGAACGCCGCATAGTCGGCGTCCAGCCGCGCGCCGGTCAGCAGCGCCGGGGCGTCGGGCGTACGTGTCGCCGTCCGGCGAAGCCATTCCGCGGGGTTCATCGCGCCCGCCGCCGGGAACCGGTCCCTGTCATCCGTCGTTTCTCCAATCCTGCGCCGCGCGTCGCGGAGACGCTTTCGCCTTGACCGGCGGCGACGCTCTGGTCAAGTACCGGGATATCGGGAAGGAGAAAACGAGATGACCCTGTTGCGCAAGACCGCATGTCTCATGGCCCTGCTGGCCGGCGTGACGCTGCTGGCCGCCTGCGACCCGGAGGTCGGCAGCCCCGACTGGTGCGCGGCGATGAAGGAAAAGCCGAAGGGCGACTGGTCCGCCAACGAGGCGGCGGAGTTCGCGAAGAACTGCATTCTTTGACGCAATCCCTTGTCCTGAGCCCGTTTCAGGACGAGGAGACCGCTGAAGGATCTCAAAAA
>JAVKCR010000233.1:0-6929 GCA_040222645.1 Rhodospirillales bacterium | reverse complement strand
CGGTTATTCAGTTATCCACCGCGGGTTCTTCATCCTCCCCCCGGACAATATGCACATATGTTTGCGCTGAATCATCAGTACTATTACCCATATGGTTACTCTGCGGCCTCGGCTGCGGGTTCGACCCGTGCGGCGCAATATTTCAGCTCGGCAATCTTGCCGGCGGGGTCGAGCGCCGGGTTGGTCAGCCGGTTGGCGGGTGATTCGGCGAAGCAGAAGGGAATGAACACGACGCCGTCCGGCACGCCCCTGTCGGCGCGCGCCTTCAGCGACACCGTACCGCGACGGGTCGAAACGCTGACCCAGCCGCCGGGTGCGACGCCCAGGCGGCCGAGATCCTTCGGCGAGAGATGCGCCACGCCCTCCGGCTCAAGTGCGTCGAGATTGCTCGCGCGCCGGGTCATCGCCCCGGTATGCCAGTGTTCGAGGAGCCGCCCGGTGGTCAGCACCATCGGGAATTCCGCATCGGGCTGCTCGTCGGGCGGCACGATGGAAGCCGGCACGAAGCGCCCCCGGCCGCTCGCCGTCGGATAGCCGTCGCCGAAGATGACCTCCTTGCCGGGCTGGTCCTCGGCCTCGCAGGGGTAGGTGACGGCGCCTTCGAGCTCAAGCCGCGTCCAGGTAATGCCCTTTAGCGGCGGCATGCAGTCGCGCAATTCGGCAAACACCTCGCTGACATGGCTGTAGCGCCAGTTCAGGCCCATCCGGTTGGCGAGATCGCGGATCAGTTCCCAGTCCTGGCGGGCATTGCCGGGCACCGGAACGGCGGGGCGGCCGATCTGGACCCGACGGTCGGTGTTGGACACCGTGCCGTCTTTCTCCGGCCAGGCGCTGGAGGGCAGGATGACGTCGGCGAACATGGCGGTCTCGGTCAGGAAGATCTCCTGCACCACGAGATGGTCGAGTTTCGCCAGGGCTTCCCGCACATGAGTCTGGTCCGGGTCCGACATCGCCGGGTTCTCGCCCATGATATACATCGCGCGGATATCGCCGCGATGGGCTGCATCGACGATCTCGACCACGGTCAGGCCGCGGTTCGGGTCGAGCTTGGCGTTCCAGAACTGCTCGAAGAACGCCTGGGTCTTCGGATCGTCGACCGGCGCATAGTTCGGGTAGACCATCGGGATCAGGCCGCTGTCGGACGCGCCCTGCACGTTGTTCTGGCCGCGCAGCGGATGCAGGCCCGTACCCGGACGGCCGACCTGGCCGGTCATCAGCGCCATTGCGATCAGGCAGCGCGCATTGTCGGTGCCATGCACATGCTGGGAGATGCCCATGCCCCAGAAGATCATCGCCGATTTCGCGGTGGCGTAGGTTCGGGCGACGGTGCGGATCGTCTCTGCGGGAATGCCGCAGATCGGCGCCATTTCCTCCGGCGTGAAATCCCGGACATGGCGCTCGATTTGCGCGAAGTCGGACGTGAAGCCGTCGATATAGTTCCGGTTGGCGAGATTCTCTGTAACGATCACGTTCATGATCGCGTTCAGGAGGGCGACGTCGGTGCCCGGCTTGAACTGCAGTTTGTGCGCGGCATGGCGGTCGAGGCCCTGGCCCCGCGGGTCCATGACGATCAGCGTGGCGCCCTTCTTCACCGCGTTCTTGATGTAGGTGGCGGCGACCGGGTGGTTGGTGGTCGGCTGGGCGCCGATGACGATGATGACCTCGGCATTGCGGCATTCCGAAACCGGCGCGGTGACCGCGCCCGAGCCGATACCTTCCATCAGGGCGGCGACGGAGGAGGCGTGGCAGAGCCGGGTGCAATGATCGACATTGTTGGTGCCGAACCCGACGCGGACCAGCTTCTGGAACAGGTAGGCTTCCTCGTTCGTGCCCTTGGCAGAGCCGAACCCGGCCAGTGCACCGGGCCCGTACGTCTCTCTCGTCGCCATCAGGCCGCGCGCGGCCACCTCGAGCGCCTCGTCCCAGCTTGCCTCGCGGAAATGGGTCCAGGGGTTTTCCGGATCGACGTAATCGTCGGCGCGCTTCGGCGCGTCCTCGCGGCGGATCATCGGCACGGTCAGGCGGTCCGGGTGATGGGCGTAATCGAAGCCGAAGCGGCCCTTGACGCAAAGCCGGTTCTCGTTGGCAGGCCCGGAGCGGCCCTCGACCCAGGCGATCTTGCCGTCGCGGACCTTGTAGGTGATCTGGCAGCCGACGCCGCAGAACGGGCAGACGCTGTCGATTTCGCTGTCGGCGATGCGGGCGCCACGGCCGGCCTCGTCGACGATACTCGCCGGCATCAGCGCGCCTGTCGGGCAGGCCTGCACGCATTCACCGCAGGCGACGCAGGTCGACTCGCCCATCGGGTCGTCGAAATCGAAGACGATCTTCGAATGGTGGCCGCGCAGCGCCATGCCGATGACATCGTTGACCTGGACCTCGCGGCAGGCGCGGACACAGAGATTGCAATTGATGCAGGCGTCGAGATTGACCCGCATCGCCGGATGGCTGGAATCCGGGGCAGGAGTCGCGCGTTCGGGGAAGCGGGAGTCCGTGACCTCCATGCGGTCGGCCCATTTCCAGAAAGCGGCCTCGCCGTCATGGGCGTCAGACCGCGCCGGCTGGTCGGCAACCAGCAGTTCCATGACCATCTTGCGTGACGCCCTGGCCCGGTCGCTCGCGGATTTGACCACCATGCCGTCCGCCGGCTTGCGCAGGCAGGAGGCGGCGAGCACCCGTTCGCCCTCGATCTCGACCATGCAGGCACGGCAGTTGCCGTCCGGCCGGTAGCCGGGCTCCGGCCGGTAGCAGAGATGCGGAATTTCCGTACCGAGCCGGTTGGCGACCTGCCAGATCGTCTCGTCGGGCGCGGCCTCGACCTCGTGTCCGTCGAGGATGAATTTCACAGGTTCGCTCATGCCAGTTCCTCTCGGAAGAAGCGGAAGACGCAGCGCAAGGGATTGGGCGCCGCCTGGCCCAATCCGCAGATCGAGGCATCGGCCATCGCCGTGGAAAGCTCGGACAGGAGATCTTCGTCCCAGTCGCTCCGTTGCATCAGCTTCACGGCCTTTTCGGTACCGGCGCGGCAGGGCGTGCACTGTCCGCAGCTCTCGTCCTCGAAGAACTTCATCAGGTTGAGCGCGGCACCCCGGGCGCTGTCCTTCCCCGACATTATGACCACGGCGCCCGACCCTGTGAAGCAGCCATGCTTTTCCAGATGTCCGAAATCTAGCGGGATGTCGCCCATAGCGGCGGGCAGGATGCCACCGGAGGCGCCACCCGGCAGGTAGGCGTAGAAGCTCTCGCCATCGGCCATCCCGCCGCAAAATTCGTCGATCAGCTGCTGCACCGTTACCCCGGCCGGCGCCGTCTTGACGCCGGGATCGGCAACGCGGCCGGATACGGAATACATGCGCAGCCCCTTGCCGCCATTGCGTCCGAGACCGGCCCACCAGTCGGCGCCACGGTCGAGGATTTCCGGAATCCAGTAGAGTGTCTCGATATTGTTGACCAGCGTCGGCCGTCCGAACAGGCCGACTTCCGCGACATAGGGAGGGCGATGCCGAGGCAGGCCGCGCTTGCCCTCGATGCTCTCGATCATCGCCGATTCCTCGCCGCAGAGATAGGCGCCGGCGCCGCGGCGGAGGTGAATGGTCACGCCGTCGGCAAGCCCGTATGTCTCGATCGCCGCAATTTCACGCCGCAGCACCTCGTGCAGGGCGGGATATTCATCGCGGAGATAGAGGTAGGCGTCCTCGATCCCGACGGTGTGACAGGCGATCAGGATGCCTTCCAGCACCCGGTGCGGCCGGGTCTCGAGGCAGAAGCGGTCCTTGAAGGTGCCGGGTTCGCCCTCGTCGGCGTTGATCGCCATCACGCGGGGTCCCGACATGCCGGAGACGATGCGCCACTTGCGCCCCGTGGGGAAACCGGCCCCGCCGAGGCCTCGCAGGCCGCCGTCCTCCAGCGTCGAGATGATGTCCTCGCGGTCACGTGCGGCGGACTTTAGGGCCCGCAGGACCCTGTAGCCGCCGTCCGCTTCGTATTCCGCCAGCGCCTGGTAGGCGGGCAGGGCAGGATCGTCATGCTGACCGGCGGCGCGCATCACCGTTGCGGCGTCTGCATGAAACACCTGTGCATGTCCGACAGCGGCGACCGGCGCGCGGTCGCAGGCGCCCATGCAGGGCGCGCGGAGAACCCGGACATCCTTGCCCGCGGCGGATTCCAGTTCCGCTTGCAACATGGCTGCGCCCGCCATCTCGCAGGAGATGCTGTCGCAGACACGGATGGTGACCGGCGGGGGCGGGGTCTCGTCCTCGCGCACCACGTCGAAATGGGCGTAGAAGGTCGCCGTCTCGTAGACTTCCGCCATCGGCAGGCGCATCAGTTCGGCGAGGGCGGCGAGATGGGCGGCCGAGAGGAAGCCGGTCGCGTCCTGGATCACGTGCAGATGCTCGATCAGCAGATCGCGGTCCAGCTTCCGCCCGCGGAGCAGCGCGCCGACTTCCGCGAGAGAAGTCTCGCTTACCTGGCGGCCTTTCGGGGTCTTGCGGCTCTTGCCGCGTCCGAAGCCCGGATGGGGCGGACGCTGCGTCGCGGATTGCGGCTCTGATCGGTTCATTCTACCTCCCGAACGGATTGCCCTGAATCGGCTGGGCGGACATCCGCCTTTTTCGTGCCAGCCGGGGCGGCATCATGCAACAACCAACGGGCCGGGGAAAACCGGCTGGTGGCGTCCGATTCTGTAACAGGCGCGACGGGTTGAGTTAATCTTCTCGGCTGCGTGGAGTTTTGCCGAGGCCGTTCCGCGCCGCCGCCTACCGCATGAGCGAGAACGAAACCAGTGTCGATACCTCCAGCAGGTATTTCTTGTCCGCTTCCGTCCATGTGCGCTGCTCGTAGGCATTCTCGCAGCAGATGATCCCGACCGGTTTGAAGTTGATGTGGATGATGTAGTCCAGAAGCGAATGAATGTCGTTCGGCACCAGGTACTGCTCTGCAAGACAGGCGGTTGCCTTCACCGAACGCGCGTCCGAGGCGACAACATACTGCTCTGTCTGGATCGTTTCGAAATACCTTGGCGCATGGCTTGCCTGCAGAACCTGGCCTGAAGAAAACTCGTCAGTTTCAGTAATATAATAGCAGTCGCAGATGATACGGGTCTTCTCGGAATTGAAGCGCCAGATACTCGTGCGGTTTGCCTGAACCTTCTCGGCTATGTCTTTGCAGGCGGCCTGGTACAAGGCCTGGATGTCAATTTTCTCCGATTTCCGGTTAAGGACTTCAAGGATGCGATTCATCGGTCAGGCAGTTTCGGTTCAGACAATTGTCGAGACTTTATCCAGCATCGGCGTGTGTGTCGAAGTATAGCGCCCTCGTCCTGTCAGATATCAGGGATGTTCGCAAGGATCTGGCGTCGAAGTGCCGGCCCAGCAATGCAAGCGGGGCGATGGGGTGTGGGCAGGTCCCGAACCTGGACCGGTGACCGGGAGCAAGGCAGTGGCGCACCTCAACCGACGGTCGGCCGTCCTTCAGGATCGCCGAGGGAGCCTTCCTGAAATCAACCCTTTGCATTTCGTGAAGCATTAGTGTCACAATTCGATGGTATGAGCGGACAGGCTCTTCGGGCCAGCGGGGGAACGGCCCGAAATCTGCCCGGCCGCTCCGGCGTCATGAACAACATTAGGGGACTACCGAAATGTCGACTTTAATCCGGCGTGCGAGCGCTCTGGCTTGCGGCGTTGCCGCGGCCGCGTTCGCTGCTCAGGCTATAGCCGCAACCGAACTGACCGTCTATACCGCCGTCGAGGCGGAAGACCTCAAGCGCTATGCCGATGCCTTCAACGAAGACCATCCCGATATCAAGATCAACTGGGTTCGCGATTCGACCGGTATCGTCACCGCCAAGCTGCTGGCCGAGAAAAGCAATCCGCAGGCTGACGTGATCTGGGGCCTGGCCGCGACCAGCCTGATGCTGCTGAAGTCGGAAGGCATGCTGGCGCCCTACGCGCCGAAGGGCGTCGAGAAACTGGACAAGAAGTTCGTCGACAGCGCCAATCCGCCGTCATGGACCGGCATGGATGCCTGGATTGCCGCGGTCTGCGTCAATACCATCGAGGCGCAGGCCAAGGGCCTGCCGATGCCGACCTCCTGGAAGGACCTGACGAAGCCGGTCTACAAGGGGCATATCGCGATGCCGAACCCGAACAGCTCGGGCACCGGTTTCCTTGACGTGTCCTCCTGGCTGCAGCTGTTCGGTGAGAAGGACGGCTGGGCCTTCATGGACGGTCTCCATGAAAATATCGCCTGGTATACCCATTCCGGTTCCAAGCCCTGCCGCCAGGCCGGGTCGGGCGAAGTTCCGATCGGCATCTCCTTCGCCTTCCGGGGCGCCAAGGAAAAGGCCAACGGCGCACCGCTCGAAATCGTCCTGCCGTCGGAAGGCGTGGGCTGGGACATGGAAGCGACCGCCATCGTGAAGGGCACCAAGAAGATGGAAGCCGCCCAGACGCTGGTTGACTGGTCGATCACGAAGAAGGCCAACGAACTCTACAATTCCGGCTATGCCGTCGTTGCCTATCCGGGCGTTGCCAAGCCGGTGGAACATTTCCCCGCCGGCATTCTCGACGCGATGATCGACAACGATTTCGAATTCGCCGCCAAGAACCGTGAGGCCATCCTGGCCGAATGGCAGAAGCGCTACGATTCGAAGTCCGAAGCGAAGTAGGATCTCTCATCGAGATCGTCTGGCCCGCCGGTTAATACCCGGCGGGCCAGTCCCGTTTTCACGATCAGGTTACCGGAGGCACGCCCATGTCGGCGGCTGAACCCTATCTTCGGGTCATCAATGTTACCAAGAAGTTCGGCGACTTCACCGCGCTCGCCGATGTATCGCTCGACGTCATGAAAAGCGAGTTCGTCTGTTTTCTCGGCCCGTCAGGCTGCGGCAAGACGACACTGCTCCGGGCAATCGCCGGGCTCGATTTCCA
>JAVKCR010000232.1:0-4815 GCA_040222645.1 Rhodospirillales bacterium | reverse complement strand
CCTTACCTCCGGGGAACCGCTCTTGTCCGTCAACGGCATTCTCGTTTCGACTTCGGCGCTCCTTGGCGTCGAGGCACCCAAGACAACAACAAGCAACTCCTGACCTTGAGTCGCGTTGCAACAAGGAGCTGAAGCATGAGTATTTCAGGTGCACTGACTTCCGGCGTTTCGGGCCTTCAGGTCAATTCGAGTGCGCTCGGCGCGATTGCCGACAACATCTCGAACTCAAACACGATCGGGTACAAACGTACGGAAAGCCGGTTCTCGACGCTGGTCACCCAGCAGGTATCCGGCACCCAGTATTCCCCCGGCGGCGTGCAGGACAACGTCCAGAAAGAGATCACGACCCAGGGTCTGCTGCAGACGTCCACCTCGTCGCTCGACACCGGCATTTCCGGCAACGGGTTCTTCGTGACGACCCAGTCCGCGACAGCCAGCTCGTCCGACACGCATTTCTATACCCGCGCCGGCAACTGGTTCACCGACGATGAAGGCTACCTCCGCAACACCTCCGGCTTCTACCTCCAGGCCTGGCCGACGGATACGAACGGCAACGTGGTCGACAGTTCCGGCACGACCATCTCGACGCCGTCCGAAAGCACCTTCGACGAACTGACGGCGATCAACATCAACTCGCTGCAGGGCACCGCGACCCCGACCGCCAACCTCTCGCTCGGCGTCAACCTGCCCGCGAGTGCGGCGGTCAGCGACACGGCCCAGACCTCGGTCGTGCTGTATGACTCACTCGGCGCCACCAATACCGTCACCTTCACCTGGGTGAAGGAAGCGGCGAACACCTGGCAGGTCTCGGCCTCGGCCTCCAACGGCACCGTCGGCGCCCCGTTCTCGGGCAATACCGACTATCTCCGCGTGCGCTTCGGCACGAACGGCACGCCGCAGGACTGGACCCCGGCCACCGGCGGTGCCGGTACGCACCCGGCGCTGGTTACCGGCGCCACCCTCGGCGCGGTGAGTACAACCGGAGTGACCCCGACGCTCGATATCACGACGCTGACCAACGGCGCCGCCGACCTCTCCGTGACGCTCGATCTCGGCACCGCCGCAACGACCGACGGGGTAACCCAGGTTGCCGCAAGCTACATCACCAATTTCGTCGAACAGGACGGCCGGTCCTTCGGTGCATTGTCAGGACTCTCCTTCGATCAGCAGGGCTTCCTGAACGCCACCTTCGATAACGGCACCAACCGGCCGATCTACAAGGTGCCGCTGGCGACCTTCGTGAACCCGAACGGGCTTGAAAACCGGTCGGGCAACGTCTGGATCGAAACCGCGGGTTCCGGCGAGTTCCTGCTACGCGCGGCGCAGAATGGCGGCGCGGGCTCGATCGAGGGCGGCACGCTGGAGCAGTCGACGGTCGATATTGCCGAGGAATTCACCCGGATGATCGTCGTTCAGCGCGCCTTCTCGGCGAACACCAAGACCATCCAGACAGCCGACGAGATGCTTGAAGAACTCGTGCGACTGAAGCGGTGATCAGCCGCTGACCTGACTATTCTTGCGACATGCAAACTCAAGCCCGCCGGCATCCCGGCGGGCTTCTTCTTTTCAAAGGAAGCGTGGATCAGCCGAGATCGGCGTGCAGGCCTTCGAGCCAGGCGAGACGCTGCTCGGCCAGCGAGATTTCGGTATCGACCCAGTCGATGAAGAACCGCCCTTCCGCCGCGAACGTTTCGCGAAGGGCGATCAGCCGGTCGAGATCGCGCTCGGTCCGGTCGCTCAGCAGGTCGATCTGCGCCTGGCGCTCCCGAATACCCAGCAGGCGCAGGAACCGGAACTTCAGCGAGATGACGAGCCGCGAGAACTCGCTGTCGGTATCCCGCAAATTGGCAAGCATCAGGGACCGGAACTCGGCTCGCCCCTTGTCGGATATCGAGATGATGTTGTGCCCGTCTTCGTCGCGTGACGTGACGAGACCTTCGTGGCGCAACAGTTCGATGGAAGTGCCCATCATGTCGAGCGACGGACCGGCAACCGCCGTGACATGCGACCGGATGGCATGGGCAAGCGCCGCGTAGTCCCGCTCGCCATCCATCAGGATGCCGAGGCCGCACAGGCGGGTCGCTTCCTTGGGTGTCAGGGAATTGTCGGGATACATGCCTTGTCCGCTCCTGGTTATGCGGCCTCAGGCCGCTGCCTTGAGACCGAGATTCTTCCATACCGCACTGAGCGCCGCCACCAAATTGTCGATTGCGGCATCGTCATGATGCGGTGTCGGCGTGATCCGCAGCCGCTCCGTGCCGCGCGCCACCGTCGGGTAGTTGATCGGCTGCACGTAGATGCCGTGATCTTCCATCAGGAGATCCGAGGCTTCACGGCAAAGCTTCGCGTCGCCGACCAGTACAGGTACTATATGGCTCTCCGATGGCATCACGGGAAGGCCTGCATCGCGCAAACGTCGTTTTACCGTCGCCGCCCGCTCCTGGTGGCGCTGGCGCAACGCGTCTGTTGCGCGCACATGCTTCACCGAAGCCAGCGCTGCCGCGGCGACCGCCGGCGGCAGCGAGGTGGTGAAGATGAAGGCCTGTCCGAAGGACCGGACATAATCCACCAGCGCACCGGAAGCGGCGATATAGCCGCCGACGACACCGAACCCCTTGGCAAGCGTCCCCTGGATGACATCGATCCGGTGGGCCACGCCTTCGCGTTCGGCGACCCCGCCGCCATGCTCACCGTAGAGACCGACCGCGTGGACTTCGTCGATATAACTCAGCGCGCCGTGGCGTTCGCAGACATCGACGATCTCGCCGATCGGCGCGATGTCGCCATCCATCGAGTAGACCGATTCGAAGGCCACCAGCCTGGCCCGCGCCGGATCGAGGTCCGACAGGATCCGGTCGAGGTCCGCCGGGTCGTTGTGGCGGAAGATCTTCTTCTCGGCACGGCTGTAGCGGATGCCGGCGATCATCGAGTTGTGGTTCTCCGAATCCGACAGCACGATGCAGTCCGGCAGCCGCTCGGCAAGGGTTGCCAGCGCCGTGAGATTGGCGACATAGCCGGAAGTGAACAACAGGGCGGCTTCCTTGCCATGCAGGCCGGCCAGTTCGCGTTCCAGCATCACGTGGCGGTGGTTGGTGCCGGATATGTTCCGGGTACCGCCCGCGCCGGCTCCCAACTCACGCGCCGCTTGTGCCATCGCCTCGATGACGTCCGGATGCTGGCTCATGCCGAGATAATCGTTCGAGCACCAGACCGTAACCGGGCGGATGGCGTTGTCATCGGCCGGGTCGGGCCGGTTGACGGCATGCGGATAATCGCCGGTATGACGTTCGAGATCGGCAAATACCCGGTAGTCCCCGGCAGCGCGGAGACGGTTCAGCTCATTCAGGAAATGCTTCTGGTAATCCATGCCCGTCTCCGAATACCGGTAGTGTCAGACCAGCGCCGCCAGTTCGGCTTCCGCGGCGTCCATCGCCCGGTCCATCTTGTCCGCCATCTCGTCGATCTGCGCCTCGGAAATGATCAGCGGCGGACAGAAGGCAATATAGTCGCCCATGGCGCGAATGATGAGTCCTTCCTCGAGGGTGGTCCGCTCGACGATCTTGCCGGCGCCCTGGGCGGGCTCGAACGACCGCTTGGTTTCCTTGTCGGCGACAAGTTCGAGACAGCCGACGAGTCCCTCCATGCGAACCTCTCCGACATGGGGGCGCGGCCGGTAGGCGGCGAGCCGCTCCTGGAACCGCCCCATCACGCTTCGGACATGGTCGACCATGCCAATCTCGTCGTAGATTTTCAGGGTCTCGAGCGCGACGGCGCAACCGACCGGGTGGCCGGAATAGGTATAGCCGTGGCCGAGCACGCCGATCTTCTTCGAATTGTCAGCCAGCGCCTGGTAGACCTTGTCGTTGATCATCACCGCCGAGATCGGGATATAGGCCGCCGACAGCGCCTTGGCGCAGGTCAGGATATCCGGCTGCATGTCGAAGGTCTGGGAGCCCCAGTAATTGCCGGTCCGGCCGAAGCCGCAGATCACCTCGTCGGCGACCAGCAGCACGTCGTACTTCTTCAGCACCGGCTGGATCTTCTCGTAGTAGGTCGCCGGCGGCACGATGACGCCGCCCGCACCCAGCACCGGTTCGCAGAACATCGCGGCGACGGTGTCCGGACCTTCCTCGAGGATCAGCGCCTCCAGTTCCTCGGCGCAGCGCGTTGCGAACTGTTCCTCGGTCTCGCCGTCATGGGCGAAGCGGTAATGGTGCGGACAGGTCGTATGCCGGAACATCGAGAACGGCAGGTCGAAATCCCGCTGGTTGTTCGGCAGAGCCGTCATCGAGGCCGCCGCAAGGGTCACGCCGTGATAACCGCGCACGCGGCTGATGATCTTCTTCTTCTCCGGCCGCCCGAGCGCGTTGTTGTAGTACCAGATGAACTTGATGGCGGTATCGTTGGCTTCCGAGCCTGACCCGCAGAAGAACACTTTCGACATCGGCACCGGCGCCACCGAGAGCAGCTTCTCGGCCAGTTCCATGGAGACGTCCGTCGTCCGCGCATTGAAGGTATGATAGTAGGGCAGCTTGCTGAGCTGGTCGGTCGCCGCCTTGACCAGACGGTCCTGGCTGAAGCCGAGCGAAGCGCACCACAGGCCGCTCATGGCTTCCAGGTACTGTTTCCCGGAATTGTCCTTCACGTAGATGCCCTCGCCGGTTGTCAGCATCAGCGGGCCGGTCTGCTCCATCGCGCGGGCGTTGGTGTATCCGTGAAGCTGGCTCGCGACATCGCGGGCTTCGGGCGAGTTCGGAATGAAGGTCATGTCAGATGCTCCGGCTGGAGGGTAAAGCATTGCAATACATCAACAGC
>JAVKCR010000231.1:0-3791 GCA_040222645.1 Rhodospirillales bacterium | reverse complement strand
ATCGTCGAAGGCAGCCGCTACGCGACGCTAGCCGACGAGAACCGCATCAACATCCGCCTCTTGCCGCCGCCGCGCGGGCGCATCCTCGACCGCTTCGGCAATCCGCTTGCCGACAACGAGATCAACTACCGCGCGCTGATCGTCGCCGAGGATACCGGCAAGGCCGGCGGCATGCAGGCAACCCTCGAACGGCTGGCCCGGATCGTCGACATATCGCCGAAGGACATCCAGCGGGTACTGCGCGATTCCAAGCGCCGACGCTCCTTCGTGCCGATCAAGGTGGTCGAGAACCTGACCTGGGAGGAAGTCGCGCGCATCCAGGTCAATTCGCCCGACCTGCCCGGCATCGACATCGATGTCGGCCAGAGCCGCAGCTATCCGAACGGCGAGACCCTGGCGCATGTGCTCGGCTATGTCGCCCAGGTATCCGAATCCGACCTCACCGGCGACCCGCTGCTCGAACTGCCGGGTTTCCGCATCGGCAAGGCCGGGGTCGAGAAGGTGCACGATCTCGCGCTGCGCGGCGCCGGCGGCACCAGCCAGGTCGAGGTCAATGCGCTCGGCCGCGTGAAGCGCGAACTGGAACGCAAGGAAGGCGAACCCGGCGCGGAGGTGCACCTCACCATCGATCTCGAACTGCAGCGCTATGTCGAGCAGCGGGTCGGCGAGGAAAGCGCCGCGGTGGTCGTGCTCGACGTCCATACCGGCGAGATTCTCGCCATGTCCTCGCAGCCCGGCTTCGATCCGAACGCCTTCAACAAGGGACTCACCAACGCCTACTGGCGCCAGCTCGTCGGCAACGAGAAATCGCCGCTGATCAACAAGTCGATCGTCGGCCAGTACCCGCCCGGTTCCACCTTCAAGATGGTGGTGGCGCTGGCGGCGCTGGAGGCCGGCGTCATTACCCCCGACCAGACCGTGTTCTGCAACGGCATGACCGAGCTCGGCAACGCCAGGTTCCATTGCTGGAAGAAGTGGGGCCACGGCCACATGGACCTGCACGAGGCGATCGAGCAGTCCTGCGACCTGTATTTCTACGAGATCGCCAAGCGCCTCGGCATCGACCGCATCGCCGAGATGGCCCGCCGCTTCGGGCTCGGCGAACCGCCCGATCTCGACCTGCCCGGCGCCCGCGCCGGCGTCATGCCGACCCGCGACTGGAAGCTCGCCACCATCGGCCAGTCCTGGCAGCGCGGCGAGACCCTGATCGCCGGCATCGGCCAGGGCTATGTGCTTTCCACGCCGCTGCAGCTCGCGGTGATGACGGCGCGCCTCGTCAATGGCGGCATCGCGGTGCAGCCGCATCTCACCCGCCGCATCGGCGGCACGCCGGTGGAGCGCCCCGAACCGGACGCCCTCGATGTCAGCGCCGGGTCGCTGAAGCTCATCGCCGAGGCGATGAACGCCGTGGTCAACGGACCGAAAGGCACCGCCCGCGCCGCCGCCATCGAAGACCCGGCGCTCGCCATGGGCGGCAAGACAGGCACCGCGCAGGTCCGCCGCATCTCGAAATCCGAACGCGACACGCGGGTGCTGAAGAACGAGGAGCTTGAATGGCGCGAGCGCGACCACGCGCTGTTCGTCGGCTACGCCCCGGTCTCCGCCCCCCGCTTCGCCGTCTCGGTGATCGTCGAGCATGGCGGGTCCGGCTCGACCGCCGCCGCGCCCATCGCGCGTGACGTGCTGCTCGAAGTCCAGCGGCGCAACAGCCTGTCACCGACGGCCGCCCTGCCGGCGGAAGAGACGGAGGCGGCGCTGTGAAGGGCCTGATCTCCATGCGCTCCGGGGAAATGACGCTCCGGGAGAAGATCTGGCAGATCAACTGGTCGCTGGTGCTGCTGATCACGGCGACCGCCGCGATCGGCTTCGCCATGCTCTATTCCGCCGCCAACGGCTCGTTCGATCCCTGGGCCAAGCGGCAGATGGTGCGCTTCGCCCTCGGTTTCGCGCTGATGATGTTCATCGCGCTCCTCGACATCCGCTTCTGGCTGCGCACCGCCTACCTTGCCTATGCCGCCGCCCTGGTGCTGCTGGTCGCGGTCGAGGTGCATGGCAATATCGGCATGGGCGCGCAGCGCTGGATCTCGCTCGGACCGGTGCAGGTGCAGCCCTCGGAACTGATGAAGATCTCGCTGGTGCTGGCGCTCGCGCGCTATTTCCACGGCCTCAACCTCGAGGAGGTCAACCGCTTCACCTCCTTCATCCCGCCGATCCTGATGATCGCCGCACCCACCGCGCTGGTGCTGCGCCAGCCCGACCTCGGCACCGCGATGATGCTGGCGGCCGGCGGCGTGGTGCTGATGTTCCTCGCCGGGGTGCGGATCTGGATCTTCGTCGCCGGCGCGCTGGCGGCGCTGGCCTCGATCCCGGTGGCCTGGCAGTTCCTGCGCGAATACCAGAAGCAGCGGGTGCTGACCTTCATCGACCCGGAGACCGACCCGCTCGGCGCCGGCTACCACATCCTGCAATCGAAGATCGCGCTCGGCTCCGGCGGCATGTTCGGCAAGGGTTTCCTGCTCGGCACCCAGAGCCATCTCAACTTCCTGCCGGAGAAGCAGACCGACTTCATCTTCACCATGCTGGCCGAGGAATTCGGCATGATCGGCGGTCTCGGCCTGCTCGGGCTCTACGCGCTGCTGCTGCTCTACGGCATCGTCATCGCCATGCGCTCGCGCAGCCATTTCGGCCGCCTCCTGGCGATGGGCGTCACGGTGACCTTCTTCCTCTATGTCTTCATCAACATCGCGATGGTGATGGGCATCGTGCCGGTGGTCGGCGTGCCGCTGCCGCTGATCTCCTATGGCGGCACGGCGATGCTGACGCTGATGATGGGCTTCGGCCTCTTGATGTGCGTCTTCGTACATCGCGACGTCACCTTCGGGCGCCGCGGCGAGGAAGAGACCTGAGGCCGGGCGATTCGCCGCCCCGCAACCGCCGCTATGCACCGCAATAGGGACTTTCCCTTACGTAGTTCCCCGAATTCCCAAAAGCCGTCTGGTCGCAGAATATCCCCCGGGGAGAGGTTAACCGGGGGACAAGTGCATGACGGCAGCAAACGGCTCGCCAGACGACAAGGATTCCGGCGCCGGCGACGACGCGGACAAACCGGCGGATGCGGGCAGACAGGACGACGGGACGACGCCGGCCAGCCTCGAGGACCTCGCGAAGGCGGGCGCCATCAGCGCCGACTTCATGGAGATCCTGCAGGAGATGCGCGACGAGGACAGCGCCGGAACATCCGCCGCCGCCGAAGACGGGAATTCGCAGGGTACCCCGCCCGGAGACACCGGCGCGGCGGATAAGACGCCGAAGGACTGACCGGCCCCGCGACCGGGTCCCGAACCGCCCCGCCGCCGTCACTTTTTTGTCTCGACAGCCCCCCGCCGCTTCGCTACAACCGCGCCTCCGCACGGTGGGCGCATAGCTCAGTTGGTAGAGCAGCTGACTCTTAATCAGCGGGTCCAAGGTTCGAGTCCTTGTGCGCCCACCATTTTGCGGAACATTATCAACGAGTTAACCTGTTCTCGTTGATCTCAACTATCTCCCCGGTTTTACACTCTGTCAGCTGCGGCAGCTTGAAACGTCTTTCGCGTACTTTTTAATGGATTTAGGCTGGGAACTGGTCCACTGGGGGCTGGCGCTGGCCTATCGCTACTACAGCCTCGATTATGTTGCCGATGAAGATCACGCCCGGTTGAACAGGCTGGGGATGTGGGCGGGGGAGTTTACAGCGCCGTGGGACTGGAGGCGGCGTTAATAGGGGGTCACAACTCAATGTCAGAGACTGCGCC
>JAVKCR010000230.1:0-8672 GCA_040222645.1 Rhodospirillales bacterium | reverse complement strand
TGCTCGCGCAGCAGCATGGGGCCGGTATCCAGCCCCTCGTCCATCCGCATGATGGTGACGCCGGTGGTCTTGTCGCCGGCGAGGATCGCCCGCTGGATCGGGGCCGCGCCTCGCCATCGCGGCAGCAGCGAGGCATGGATGTTGAAACAGCCGTATTCCGGCGCATCGAGGATGGCTTTCGGCAGGATCAGCCCGTAGGCGACGACCACCGCCGCGTCGAGATCGAGAGCGGCGAATGCCTGCTGCTCTTCCGGTGAGCGCAGGCTGGCCGGCGTGCGCACCTCGATGCCGCGCGCTTCCGCGGCCTGGTGCACCGGCGACGGGCGCAGCGCCTTGCCGCGGCCGGCCGGGCGCGGCGGCTGCGAGTAGACGCAGGCAATCTCGTGGCCGGCCGCGATCAGCGCTTCGAGCGCGGCCACAGAGAAGTCGGGCGTTCCGAGGAATGCGAGGCGCAAGGCCGTGTCAGCCGCTGGCCGCCAGCTTGCGGGCCTTGGTGAGCTTGCGGAGGATCATCTCGCGCTTCACCCGCGAGATGTGATCGACGAACAGGATGCCGTCGAGATGGTCGATCTCGTGCTGCACGCAGACCGCCGTCAGGCCGTCGACCTCGATCTCCACCTGCCGGTTGTCGGTGTCGAGATAGCGCAGCCGCACCCGGTCCGGCCGTTCGACCTCGGAATAATGCTCCGGCACCGACAGGCAGCCCTCGTCATAGATCTTGGTTTCTTCCGAGGCCCAGACGACCTCCGGGTTGACCAGCCGCATCGGCGACGGCTTCTCGTCCTCGCGCGCGGTATCGATCACCACGACCCGCCTGGTCACGCCGACCTGAGGCGCGGCGAGACCGATGCCCGGCGCGGCATACATCGTCTCCAACATGTCATCCATCAGCTTGCGGATGTCATCGGTAACCGTCTCGACCGGCTCGCATACGACCTTCAGACGCGGGTCCGGCGCTGTTATGATCGGCAGAAGTGCCATGTCTGCTGCAATTCCTCTTGTTTCGCCGTTAGGTAGGCGAGCCGCGGGCAGCCGTCAACTGTCCGGCGGACCCGGCGCAATATACTTACGTCCCGGAGATTCCCGGCAAAAGATCATTTCAATATCCTTTATCCGGCGGTTTTCCGCATTTTTCGTTGATCCTGTAAGCGCCCCCCCGATAATCCCCGATATGTGGGGACAGGCGACTTAGGGGGATTTCCTCCGTATCGCAGCGAAAAGCCGTCAGAAGGACGGGCGTCAGCGATATGTCAGGGAACATGATCAGCGGAAATCTTCCTGCAGAATTGTCCCGATGACGGGCGAAGAGTCCCGTCCAACCGTCGTTCCAGAAGGGAACCAGGGGATGAGATCATGTACGATAGCGAAGTGATGCAATTCAGTCCGCGCGGCCGGAAGATCTTCAAGGTCGACAGCATCCGCAAGGACGTCTGGATCAAGTACGGTTATGCCTGCCTGACCATGGCCGGCGCCGATGGCGAGGTGGCTCCCGCCGAGTTCAACTACCTGATCAACGAGGCGATCGCCATGGGCGCGACCTCGGACATCATCGAGGCCTGGGCCGATTACGAGTTCGCCAAGGGCGACCTCCGCGAACTGCTCGACGAACTGTTCGAGGAGGCGCCGGTCAACGCGGTCCGCTCGCTGATCTACAGCGGCATCCGCATGTCGCGCGCCGACGGCTCCTACCATCTCGACGAACAGGCCGCGGTGATGCGCGCCGCACGCTGCCTGCATGTCGACCACCACGTGATCGATTCGATCGAGGCGCTGATCGAGCTCGAGGAGAACATCGACAGGCTGAAGGCCGGCCTGCTCGAAATTCCGCACTGAGCCTGGACGATCAGCGCACCCTGGCGCGCCAGGTCAGCTGCTTGTCGCCGCCCGCCGGAACGCTCACCGTCCAGCGGATGCGGAAGGCGTCGATGCGCTCATACCCCTCGCTCGATTCCAGTATATTCCAGTCGCCGTAGAGCTGCTCCTCCACATCCACAGTCACCGGCTTTTCCCCGGCGTTCGAGATCGTCATCTCCCAGGCCGTGGTCACCAGGTTGCCGAGCGAATCCTTGCGCCGGTCATACTCGGTCTGGCGGCGCTTCGCGGTGACGTCGAAGGCCTGGCCGATGCGCAGCGTCACCTCCTGGTTTTCCGGGGTCCGGGCAATCCGGTCCTCGCCGATGAACACCGGCAGGCCGGCCTTGTCGCGCTGGTAGAGCCTGACCGTGCCCTCCGGCAGCGGCTCGCCGAGGCCCGCCTTGCGGTCATTGGTGAAGCGGATCTCGATCGCCGGCGACTGGCGCTGCTCCTGGAAGCGGTTGCTGTAGAAATGCTGGCCGCCGCGGAAGACGTAGCGCCGCTCCGATGCCACGCGCGCCGGCTTGAACAGGGCGATCTTGCGGCTTTCCCGCTGGCCGAGGCTGACATTGCCGTCGAGCCGGTAGAGGTGGTAGTCGCCGAGCCCCTCGCGTTCCGGCATCGCCCCGCCGGGGGCGGCGTCCGACGACACCATCGCCTCGGAGCGCATCACCATCGGCGCCATCTTCGGCTGCGGTGCCCGGGAACGGTTCACCGAGCCGGAGACGAGGCTGATTGCGGCATTGTCAAAGTCGGTGTCGGTCATGTTCGAGAGCGTCGCCCAGGTCTCGAGGAACAGGCTGGCGCCGTCATCCGAAATCTCGGCGACATAATCCGCGTTCCAGTCGAGATCGCTGCTCAGATATCCCAGCTCGATTGTCCGCTTACCGGCCGACGGCGCCTGCAGGTCGGCGACCAGCGAGGGCGCCGCACGCACCCCGTCCGGCAGCCGGTCGAAGGCGAGCCGGCCCGGCACGCCGGTCTCGATGCGGCCGTCGATCTCCAGCACCGGGCCGCCGATCACCGAGAGCACCCGGGCGCGCTTCACGGTCTCCACGCCGGTTTCCGGGTTGGTGACGATCACGTCCACCTCCCCGCCGACGGAGGCCTGCAACAGGCGGTCGGGTGTCAGGAGGTCGAAATCGAAGAGCTGCGCCAGCACGGCGGCATCCCCGGCGCGCAGGATCGCGCTCGCCCGGTCCATCGAGCGGCTGACGCCCGAGATCGCGATGCGGTTGGCGCCGGCGGCAAGCTCCGCCGCGCGCCGGTCGCGCACCATGCCGAAGCCGCCATTGTAGATGACGAGGTCGAGCGCGGTCCGGGTGTCCGTACCGAGCGTCTTCTCCCCGGCCGACTCGGCGGCGATCGGCAACGCCAGGCTGAAGGCGGCGATGATGGCGGCGGCGCGTAACATGTCGTAACTCCTTCGGTTTCGCGGGGTAATTTGCGCGGTCGTCGGCAGGCGTGTAAAGCCTCGTTGCATGAACCTGTCAGACATCCAGCCCGAACAATGGGTCATAATCGTGGCGGTGGCCGTCGGCGCCATCGTCGTGCTGCTCGCCCTGGTCCTGCTCGCCTCCGGCCGCAGCCGGAACGACGCCGCCATCCTGCATGAATCGGTGGAGCGCCTCGCCCAGGCCGCCGCCATCTCCGAGGGGCGCATGGCCCAGATGTCGGACATGCAGCAGACGACCCAGGAACGGCTCGCCCAGCGCTTCCAGGAACAGGAACGCGCCCTCGGCAAGAAGCTGGAGGAACAGCTGCAGGCGCTGGCGCTGCGCGTCGGCCAGACGCTGGAGAAGACCGGCGAGCGCCAGCACGAGACCATGACCGACCTGCAGCGCCGCCTCGCCGTCATCGATGCGGCGCAGAAGAACATCACCGAGCTGTCGAGCCAGGTCGTCGGCCTGCAGGACATCCTCGCCAACAAGCAGACCCGCGGCGCCTTCGGCGAGACCCAGCTCAACGATCTCGTCACCGCGGCCCTGCCCCCCTCGGCCTACGAGTTCCAGGTGACGCTGTCGAACAGGACCCGTGCCGACTGCCTGCTCAAGCTGCCGAACCCGCCGGGCTCCATCGTCATCGACGCCAAGTTCCCGCTGGAGAGCTACAACGCCATCCACCGGACCGAGAGCGACGAGGAGAAGAAGCTGGCGCGCCGCGCCTTCGGCACCGACGTGCTGAAACATGTGAAGGACATCTCCGAGAAATACATCCTGCCCGGCGAGACCGCCGAATCGGCACTGATGTTCATCCCCTCGGAAGCGGTCTACGCCGAGCTTTACGCCAACCATGAAGGCGTGGTGACCCAGAGCCACCGCGCGCGCGTCTGGATCGTCTCGCCGACGACGCTGATGGCGACGCTGAACACCGTGCGCGCGGTCCTCAAGGACGCCCAGATGCGCGACCAGGCAGGCCTGATCCAGAAGGAAGTCATCGCGCTGCTCGACGATGTCCGCCGCCTCGACGACCGGGTCGGCAAGCTCGACCGGCATTTCGACCAGACGAAGCGCGACATCGAGGACATCCAGAAATCCACCCGCGGCATCACCCGCCACGCCGAACGCATCGAGGCCGTCGAGATGGGCGAGGAACCCGGCGCGGAAGAACTCGAACCGCCGAAACCGAGAATCACCGCGGTGGATTGATAGCACCACTCTTCCCCCTCCGGGGGAAGTGCCCCGCAGGGGCGAAGGGGGCGCCGCAATCTCCGTCCGTCCCCCGCTCCCCCATCGGCGCTGCGCGCCACTTCCCCCGGCGGGGGAAGATTTACCCTGTTCCCTCCATAACCCGGTGCATGACCGACCGGATACCCCTCACCCGCCATGCTCGCGCCATGCGCGCCGACATGACGCTGCCCGAACGCCGCCTCTGGTGGTACCTGCGCAAGCGTCAGCTCGGCGGCTGGCGGTTCCGGCGTCAGCACCCGATGCCGCCCTGGATTTCCGATTTCGCCTGCATCGAGGCGCGCCTGCTGATCGAGCTCGATGGCAGGACCCACGCCAGCCTGGAAAAGGATGCGAGGCGTGACCGGGTTAACGCTGCTCGAGGGTACCGGACGCTGCGTTTCGGCAATCCGCAGGTGATGGGGGAAATTGAAGGGGTGTTGGAAATCATATGGCAGGCGCTGAGCGAGCCGCTCCCCCTTCGGCGCTCCGCGCCACTTCCCCCGGAGGGGGAAGATTCATGACACCTACCTTATCTTCCCCCTCCGGGGGAAGTGCCCCGAAGGGGCGATGGGGGCGCCGCACGCTCCACCCCGTCCTGTTTCGATTGAACTGACCACCCATTTATCGCGATAATATTGCGAAACGGCCCGGTCGACCTATCTCGTCCCTGCTGGGCGGGGAACCCGGAACGTAACGCGTAACCTGCGGAGGAGACCCCCGTACCATGTTCGGCGCCCTACCCGACTTCTCGATCTTCGTTGCCGCCATCGTCATCCTGGCGATCGTCATCGTCATTCTCGGCGTCAAGACGGTGCCGCAGGGCTTCAACTACACCATCGAACGCTTCGGGAAATATGCCCGCACCCTGTCGCCCGGCCTGCATATCATCGTGCCGATCATCGACCGTATCGGGCGGCGGCTGAACATGATGGAACAGGTGCTCGACGTGCCCACGCAGGAGGTCATCACCCGCGACAACGCCATGGTCTCGGTCGACGCGGTGGTGTTCTTCCAGGTGCTCGACGCGGCCCGCGCCGCCTACGAGGTGAGCGACCTCTACAATGCCTCGCTCAACCTCTCGATGACCAACATCCGGACCGTGATGGGCTCGATGGACCTCGACGAGATGCTGTCGAAACGCGACGAGATCAACACCCGCCTGCTCCGCGTGATCGACGAGGCGACGACGCCCTGGGGCGTCAAGGTGACCCGCGTCGAGATCAAGGACATCAACCCGCCGCGCGACCTCGTCGACGCCATGGGCCGCCAGATGAAGGCCGAGCGCGACAAGCGCGCGCAGATCCTCGATGCCGAGGGCGACCAGCGCTCCGCCATCCTGCGCGCCGACGGCGAGAAGCAGTCGATGATCCTCGCCGCCGAGGGCCGCCGCGAGGCCGCCTTCCGCGACGCCGAGGCCCGCGAGCGCGAGGCGGAGGCGGAAGCCAAGGCAACACAGATGGTCTCCGAGGCCATCGCCGCAGGCGAAATGGGCGCGCTCAACTACTTCGTCGCGCTGAAATATGTCGAGGCGCTGAAGGAACTGGCGACCGCCAAGAACCAGAAGGTCCTGATGCTGCCGGTGGAGGCCGCCAACCTGCTCGGCTCCATCGCCGGCATCGCCGAGATCGCCAAGGAAACCTTCGGCAAGGACGTGCTGGCCGCGCCGGAAGCCGCCGCCGCCGCCACCGGCCCCCGCCGCCAGCGCTCCTCGGTGCCCACGGTCAGCAGCAACAATCGAAATGACAGCACCGCTAGCGACAAGGCGCCGGAGGGTGACGACGCATGATGGAACTGCTCAACGACGTCACCTTCTGGCACTGGATGATCCTCGGCGTGGCGCTGGTCATCGCCGAGGCACTGGTGCCGGGCGCGGTGCTGGTCTGGCTCGGGGTCGCCGCCATCGTCACCGGCCTGGTCGAGCTGCTGGTCCCCAACATGGGCTGGCAGATCCAGGTCCTCGTCTTCTCGGTGCTCTCCATCGTCAGCGTCTATGCCGGCCGCGCCTGGATGAAACGCCGCGCCACCGACAACGACCACCCGACCCTGAACAAGCGCGGCATGGATTATGTCGGGCGGCGTTACGTGCTGACCGAACCGGTGGTCAACGGCACAGGCCACCTGACCATCGACGACACCTACTGGAAACTGGTCAGCGAGACGGACTACCCCGCCGGCACGAAGGTCACCGTGACCGGGATGGAAGGGATGTCGTTGAGGGTTGAGGAAGTGGGGGAGAATTGAATTTATACGCCAAGCTTGGAAACAGCTTCTAGGAGTGAATCTGTTTATCACACAAATCGATTAGAGATATTTTTCGATACGAACCATAATCTAGGCAGGTTCAAATTCGTCATCAGTTAACTTTTTTAAGTTTTACCTGAGAATAACAAAGTTGATCGGAGTTTTTTTATGCGGAGCATTCACAGATACATTGATACAAGCTATTTCCTGCCATCCAGATATTTATTCTCCGTAATCTTATCAATTTTCCTTATTGTCACTTACGGAAGCAGCGCCCAAGCATCTGAAAACATTGAATTAAACAAAAAGATCAATCAATTCCTATCCACAACAAAATACAAGATGATATCTGAAGTTGCTTGGAATAATGAACAACTGAAAATTTCCATCATCCCAGAAGAACTATATGAAAATAATTCGGATACTTTTGAAAAATTGTTCCAATACATGTCATCAATAATCGGCATCGATGTGGTTTATTCTGAAAACCATTCGGACTTGCTAGTTGGCGTCGTCAAAAAACCCGTTGATGTCATGGTAGCCAATTTTGGAGAATTCGTAAGGAATAATTCCAAATTCGAATCAATCGACGTGGTCAAGAAGGTTTTCACCGCCCAGCACAGACTGAACAAACGCCAAAAAGTCACGTTCTCGCTTAGTCTGAATGGCGTTCTGACTCAGTATGTATCCATGATTGACGCAGACCATGGCAGTGAAAACCTGAATTACCTGGTCCTCGAAAACATATTATTAGGCCTCCTCCCTCATAATGGAGACTGGATAACAAGCGTTACAACAGCACCGAAGGACGGAAATTACCTAAACGAGGCCGATCTCAATATTCTTAAAATAGTTTACAGCAAGAAGTGTACAGAAAACGACATTAGTATCGACGATTGCCTAAATAATTAAAAATCTATCATAGTGCAAATTAGATCTGAAATTTCCGGCACAACCTGAAACCTGAAGCGAAAACTCAGCTCCCCCTAAACCGGCCGCCGCGCCTTGAGCGCTGCCGTCAACGTGCCGTCGTCGAGGTAGTCGAGTTCGCCGCCGACCGGCACGCCGTGGGCGAGGCGCGAGATGTCGGCGCCGGAGCCGGCGAGGCGGTCGGAGATGTAGTGGGCGGTGGTCTGGCCGTCGACGGTAGCGTTGAGCGCCAGGATCACCTCGCGGATATTGTTCGAGCGCACCCGGGCGACGAGCTGCGGGATGGCGAGGTCGTCGGGGCCGACGCCGTCGAGCGCGCTGAGCGTGCCGCCGAGCACGTGGTAACGGCCGGTGAAGGCGCCGGCGCGTTCCAGCGCCCAGAGGTCGGCGACATCCTGCACCACGCAGATACGCTCCGCGTCGCGGCTCTCGTCGGCGCAGATGAAACAGGGGTCGGTGGAATCGACGTTGCCGCAGGCCGAGCAGACCGAGACCGTGTCGGCGGCGGCGCGCAGGGAATCGGCGAGCGGCCCGAGCAGCTGGTCGCGGTTCTTCACGAGATGCAATACCGCGCGCCGCGCCGAGCGGGGGCCGAGGCCCGGCAGCTTGGCCAGCAGCGCGATCAGTCGCTCGATCTCCGGCCCGATCATGTCAGTCCGACCATGTCAGTGTGGCCATGGCTGCACGGTCACCTCAGAACGGCAGCTTGAAGCCCGGGGGCAGCTGGATGCCGCCGGTCACTTCCGACATCTTTTCCTGCACCTGCACTTCCGCCTGCGCCTTGGCGTCGTTGAAGGCGGCGACCATCAGGTCTTCCAGCACCTGGACATCCTCGGGGCCGGAGAGCAGCGCCGGGTCGATCTTGACGCCGCGCGCCTCGCCCTTGCCGTTCAGGGTGACGACGACCGTGCCGGCGCCGGCCGAGCCCGTGACCTCGAGCAAGGCCAGCTCTTCCTGGACCTCCGCCATCCTGGTCTG
>JAVKCR010000229.1:0-4910 GCA_040222645.1 Rhodospirillales bacterium | reverse complement strand
CGACCATCTCTGGGAAAAAATCATGGAAGCCGGCGCGCCCCACGGCATCGCGCCCGCCGCCCCCAACCACATCCGCCGGCTGGAAGCCGCCATGCTCTCCTACGGCGCCGACATGACGATCGAGAACAATCCCTATGAGCTCGGTCTCGGGCGGCTGGTCGATCTCGGCAGCGATGTCGACTGCATCTCGCGCGCCGCCCTCGAACGCATCGCCGAAGAGGGGCCGAAACAGATGCTCGTCGGCCTCGCCCTCGACGGCGAGCCGATTCACGGCAACGAACGCTATTGGCCAGTGCTGCGCGACGGCGCGCTGGCGGGCAGGCTCACCTCGATCGCCCATTCGCCGCGCATCGGGCGGACCATCGGCCTGGCCTACGTGCCGGCCGGCCTCTCGACGCCCGGCGAGAAGTTCGACATCGTCACCCCGGCGGGGGAACGCGGGGCCGAAGTGGTGCCGACGCCGTTCTGGGACCTGAAAAAGAAAAAGGGCTAGTTCGCCGTCCCGCCCATCCGGGCGAGCAGGTCCTGCATGACATGGACGCGGAGCGCGCTGGAGAGATTGCCTTCGCGGCCCTCGTCGATCTCGGCGATCAGGCCGGCGAGCGAGCGGCCGTCGCGTTCGGCGATCCGCCGAAGTTCGTCCCAGAAGACGTTCTCCAGCGAGACCGAGGTGGCGTGACCGGCGATCACCACCGAATGCTTGCGCATCGATGCGGGATCGCCGCCGTCGCTCATGCGGCTTTCCGCCGCAGTCGGTCGAGGGTCTCGCAGAACCGCTCGACCTCGTCTTCGGTATTGTAGCAATGGACCGAGGCGCGGCAGACGGTCTCGAGCCCGCGCGCGGTCATGTCGAGCAATGTCGAGGAGCGGTCGGAGACCGTGATGTTGATCGCCTCCGCCCGGAGCGCCGACTTCAATTTCAGATGGTCCGCGCCGTCGACCGAGAAGGTGACGATGCCGCAGGGATTTGTCCCGAGATCGCGGATGGTGATGCCGCCGAGATCGGTCAGCCGCTGCCGCAGCAGGGACGAGAGCGCCCGGATGCGCTCCCAGATATTGCCGATGCCGAGGTCGATCGCGTAATCGATCGCAGCCCCCATGCCGAGCTGGCCGGCGATGTTGTTCTCCCAGTTCTCGAACCGCCGCGCGTCGGGCCGCAATTCGTACCGGCCGGGGGCTGTCCAGGGGGCGGCGTGATGGTCGATCATCGGCGGTTCCAGCGATTCCAGCAGGCCGGAGCGGACATAGAGGAACCCCGCGCCGCGCGGACCCCGGAGATATTTGCGGCTGGTGGCGCAGATGATGTCGCAGCCGATCCCGTCGACGTCGATGGGCATCTGCCCGACCGACTGGCAGGCATCGAGCAGGAAGGGGATGCGGGCCGCTTTCGCGATCTTCCCGATCCCCGCCGCCGGGTTGACCAGCCCGCCATTGGTCGGGACATGGGTGACGGAGATCAGCTTCACCCGGTCGTCGACAAGGTTTTCGAGGGCCGGGAGCGACAGCGCGCCGGTCTCGTCGTTCGGGACGACCACCACCTCGACGCCGCTGCGCTTCGCCGCCTGCAGGTAGGCGACGTAGTTCGCGGCATATTCCGCCTCCGCGGTCAGGATGCGGTCGCCGGGGTTGAAGCGGAACGAATAGAATGCCTGCTGCCAGGCCACCGTGGCGTTCTCGACCAGCGCGATCTCGCTGGCCTTGCCGCCGATCAGCCTGGCCGCGGAATCGTAGATCGCGGCATGGCGGCCCGCCGCCTCTCCCGCGGCCTCGTAGCCACCGGTCTCCACCTCGCGGTGGAAATGCCGGTCAACGGCGTCGATCACCGGCCGGGGCATCAGGGCGGCGCCCGCATTGTTGAAATGCAGCACGTTTTCCGTGCCCGGCGTCTCCGCCCTGAGCTTGGCGATATCGAGAATCATGCCGCCCCCGGAACCCCCTTGGTGGTCGAATATTCGAAATGCAGCACCTCGTCGGGATGGACCAGCGGGTAGATCGCATGCGCCGCCATCGCCGCTTCCGAGAAGCCGCAGAGGATGAGCTTCAGCTTGCCGGGATAGGTCGCGATGTCGCCGATGGCGAAGATGCCGGGGATGCTGGTGGCCGAGGTCGCCGGATCGGTGGCGATCAGCTTGCGCTCCATCTCGAAACCCCAGCCGGCGATGGGGCCGAGCTCGGTCGAAAGCCCGAAGAAGGGCAGCAGGCTGTCGGCCTCCAGCAACCGCTCATCGCCGTCGAGGGTGCGCACCGTGACGCCGGTGAGCGTTTTGCCGTCGCCCTGTAGACCGTGCAGCTGGTAGGGGATGACCAGTTCGACCTTACCGCCCGGTTCCGCCAGCGCCCGCATGCGTTCCACCGTCTCGGGGGCGGCGCGGAACTTGTCGCGGCGGTGGACGACGTAGATCTTCTCGGCGACCTCCGCCAGCGAGATCGCCCAGTCGACGGCGGAATCGCCGCCGCCGGCGATCACCACCCGGCGGCCCGCGAAATCGGCTCGGCGGCGGACATGATACTGCACGGCCCCGCCCTCGTAGGCCTCGATGCCTGCCATCGGCGGGCGATTCGGCCCGAAGGCGCCGACGCCGGCGGCGAGGATTACCGCCGTCGCCGCGATCACGGTACCCGCCGAGGTGGTCAGCCGGAAGCCGCGATCGGTCTGCTCCAGCCCGGTTACCTGCTGGCCGAGATGGTAGACCGGCGCGAACGGGGCGGCCTGGGTCTCGAGATTGGCGATCAGGTCGGCGGCGTCGATGGCGGGGAAGCCCGGAATGTCGTAGATCGGCTTCTCCGGGTAGAGCGCGGTGCATTGCCCGCCGATATCGCCGAGCGCGTCGATGACATGGCATTTCACGCGCACCATGCCGCATTCGAACACCGCGAACAGCCCGACCGGGCCGGCCCCGATTATGGCGACATCGGTTTCATGAATGGTCATCGCTCGTCTGTCCTCTTCCGTCCGTCCGCCCACAGTGATGGCGATCCGGCGGGCGGCTTGCAAGAGGCGGGACGGGGGGCGGGGCCGCGTCAGCCGCCGTTCTGGCGGTATTCCTGCGCCATGCGGGCGTAATGCGCCGCGGTTTCCGGCAGCGTGCGCTTCTCGTCGTCGGTCAGTTCGCGCCAGAACTTGGCCGGGCTGCCGGACCAGAGCTCGCCGTTCCGCACCCGCTTGTTCGGGGTGACGAGCGCGCCGGCGGCGACCATGCCGCCGCCCTCGATTACGGCGCCGTCCATGACGGTGGCGCCCATGCCGACGAAGGCGCGGTCTTCCAGCGTGCAGGCATGGATGATCGCCGTATGGCCGATGGTCACGTCGTCTCCGATCACCGTGCCGGGTCGGCCGCGGCTGACATGCACGATGGTGCCGTCCTGGATGTTGGCGCGCGCGCCGATGCGGATACTCGCCACGTCGCCGCGCACCACCACGTTGTACCAGATGTTCGCGCCCGGCCCGATCTCCACGTCGCCGATGATGGTGGCGTTGTTGGCGATGAAGGCGTCGTCGGCGATCTTCGGCAGGATGCCCTTGTAGGGGATGATGTTGGCCATGGCTCTTTTCGGTTCTCTCAGGGGGGTAGGGGGATCAGGGGAACATCGGCTGCTGGTCGAGGCCGAGGGTTTCCGGCAGGCCGAGCATGACGTTCATGTTCTGGATGGCCTGGCCGGCCGCACCCTTCACCAGGTTGTCGAGCGCGGTGACGATGATCACCCGTCCCGGCACCCGGTCGGCGACCACGCCGATCAGCGTGTAGTTCGACCCGCGCACATGCCGCGTCGCCGGCGTCTCGCCGATCGGCAGCACCCCGACGAAGGGTTCGTCCGCGTAGCGCGCATCCAGCGTCTTGTGCAGGTCTTCCGCGGTCACGCCCGGCTTCACCGAGACGTAGATGGTGGACAGAATGCCCCGGTTCATCGGCATGAGGTGCGGCGTGAAGGTCGCGATCACCGGCTCGCCGGCGGCTTCCGACAGTTCCTGGTCGATCTCGACCCCGTGGCGGTGCTTGGCGATGCCGTAGGCATGGATGCCCTCCCCCACCTCGGCATAGAGCGTGCCTTCCTTCGGCGCGCGCCCGGCGCCGGTGACGCCCGACTTGGCGTCGATGATGATGTTGTCGCGGACACTCTGATCGGCCGCCAGCAGCGGGATCAGCGGCAGCTCCGCCCCCGTGGTGTAGCAGCCGGGATTGGCCACCAGGCGTGCGCCCCGGATGGCCTCGCGCTTGATCTCGGTCAGGCCGTAGATTGCACTCTTCTGCAGTTCCGGCGCCCGGTGCTCGTGGCCGTACCAGACCTTGTAGGCCTCGAGGTCGTAGAGCCTGAAATCGGCCGAGAGGTCGACGATGCGGACGTGGTCAGGCAGGCCGGCGATGATCTCCTGCGTGGTGCCGTGCGGCAGGCCGCAGAACACGAACTCGACGCCCGACCAGTCGACATCCTCGACCCGAGTCAGCGGCGGCAGCGCGGAGACCTGGCCGAGATGCGGATAGACCTCGCGGAACGGCTCGCCGGCCTTGCGGTCGGCGGTCATGGCGACGATCTCGACCCCCGAATGGCGGCTGAGCAGTCGCACAAGTTCCGCCCCGGTATAGCCGCTGGCGCCAAGGATCGCGATCTTCGCTGGTCTCGAGGTCATGGTCTCCACTCCGGACAAAAAGACAGCGTTCTTGTAGTGGGTCGGGGCAGGGCGCCCAAGGAAAAAATACGGATTTTTCCGTTGGGCGGGAGGGGAGAGGGGGTGGAAGCCGATGATGGAGACGTTGCGACGCGTGCCGCCTTTCCCCCCACCACACACCACGCGCCGTGCATCCACACGCCCCTCTCCACAGGTCATCCCGGATGGCGCGCAAGCGGCAGTCCGGGACCTCCTGGGTCCGCCGCGGATGCCCGAGATCCCGGGCTCCGCCTGCGGCGGCCCC
>JAVKCR010000228.1:0-3748 GCA_040222645.1 Rhodospirillales bacterium | reverse complement strand
GTGGCCGGTGAGCACGTTGAAGCAGGTGGTCTTTCCGGCGCCGTTGGGGCCCATGATGCCGTGAACCGATCCCGCCTCGACCGCGAACGAGATGTTTTCCAGAACCACGCTGGCACCGAAGCGTTTCTGGATGTTGCGGGCTTCGAACAGCGGCTTCATGGCGTGGTCTCCGCCGGCCGGGCCGGGTTCTCCCTGGTGGCGGGGCCTGTGAACCGGGCGCGGATGATGTGCAGCAGACCGGCCAGTCCCTCGGGGCGCAGCATGACCATGATCACGAACATCAGGCCGAACCAGAGCAGCCAGGTTTCCGTGAGCCCGCCGATGATGTCGCGGGCGATGAAGTAGAGCACGACGCCCAGCACCGGTCCCCAGAAACTCACCATGCCGCCGCCGACCAGCACCATCATGACGATCAGGCCGGACTGGTGCAGGCTCATCACGTCGGGATAGGCGCTTTCCTGCGCCATCGCGAACAGCCCGCCGGCAAGCCCGGCGAATGACGCCGACAGGGTGAAGGTGAGCCACTTGATGCGCCAGACGTCATAGCCGACGAAGCGCGCCCGGGTCTCGTTCTGGCGGATAGCCTGCAGCACCCGGCCGAACGGCGCGTTGACCAGCCGCCAGAGCCCGACGATGACGATGGCGAGGATCACCGCCACGAACCAGTAGAGGCTTTCGTTGTCGGCCAGCGAGATCGAGACCGGACCTAAGGTGAGATCGGGGCGGGGGATGCCGAGCAGACCGTCCTCGCCGCCGGTGACGCTGTGCACCTTGATCGCCGTGAACCAGAACACCTGCCCGAAGGCGATGGTCATCAGCGCGTAATAGATGCCGCGCCGGTGCGAGAGGAACAGCCCGACGATGGCGCCGGCGAGGGTCGCGGCCAGCACCGCAACGCCGAGCCCGCCCCAGAGCGAGATCGAGACTTCCTGCTGGTAGAGCCCGAAGGCATAGGCGCCGATGCCGAGATAGGCGCCGTGGCCGAAGGAATGCAGGCCGATATAGCCGAACAGCAGGTTGAAGCCGAGCGCGAACAGGATCCAGATCGCCACCTCGATGCCGAGATAGCGGTAGAGCCCGACCGGTTCCAGCCAGAACGGGGCGGTGAAAAGCGCCACCAGGAACAGGCCCATGGCCGGGGTCAGTGGCGAACCGCCGCGCCGGGAGATGTCCGAGAGCGAGATCATGGCGTCAGTTCTCCAGCGCGCTTTTGCGACCGAGCAGGCCGCGCGAGCGGAAGCCGACCACGGCGATCAGCAGCAGGTACATCGACATCATCGCCCAGGCCGGCGCATAGGCGCCGGTCAGGCCGACCGCGAGGCCGACCATGATGGCGGCGATGACCGATCCCCAGAAGCTGCCGACCCCGCCGATGACGATGATCAGGAAGGCGGGGATCACCACGTCGATGCCGATATGCGGGCGCAGACCCCAGATCGGCGCCAGCACGATGCCGGCGAAACCCGCGAGCGCCGCGCCGAAGCCGAACACCACCAGCCTCAGCTTCGAAAGATCGTAGCCGAGCGCGCGGACCATCTCGCTGTCATGGCTACCGGCCTTGATGATGGCGCCGTAGGGCGTGCGCTCGAGGAACAGCCACACCCCGCCGATCGCCATGGCGGCGAAGGCGGCGGCGAAGAACGTGTACTTCGAGAAGATCATGCCGCCGAACAGGAAGGCGCCGTTGATCGCCTGCGGCACGGTGAGGCTCTGCTCGCCGGTGCCCCAGGCCAGGCGGATCAGCTCCTCGATGACGAGCGCCGCGCCGAACGTCAGCAGCAGGCCGTAGAGCGGTGCCTTGCCGTAGGTCCGGCGCAGGCAGAGTTCGAGCACCATGCCACTCGCGGCGGCAAGCAGCGGCCCGGCCACGATGGCGATGATGTAGCGGGTGCCGATGGGCTGTGCCGTCCACCAGTCGCGTAGCCCGTCGGACAGCAGCCAGTCGCCGCCGATCACCGTCATGGCGAAATAGGCGCCGAGCGCGAACAGGGTGCCATGCGCGAGGTTGATCACTTCCATGACGCCGACGATCAGCGTGAAGCCGAGCGCGATCAGCGCGAACAGCAGTCCGAGCGTCAGGCCGTTGATGAGATGGGGAACGAGGTCGGTCACGCGTCGGGTTCGCTTTCAGGCGCTGTCTGCGGAAAAGGATGGCGTGACGCCGGCGAACGGGTCTGCGCCGGCGGCACGCCAGGTTGTCTCCGGCGCTGTCAGGCGTCGAAGGTCGGAGTGTCCGCGTAGCTTTCCAGCTTGCAGGCTTCCTTGGCGCCTGTGTCGCGGACTTCTTCGGGAGAGGATTGCGTGAGGATCTTGAACATGTCGTCCGGCTCGGACGGCGTGTCGTTCCGGGTCGCGAGGTAGATCGACTGCTGCACCTGGTGGGTGTCGGGATCGATCACCGCGTCATGGTGCTGCAGGCGGTCCCCGGCTTTCATCACGTGACCTTCGAGCTGCTTGATCACCGCGATGTTGTTGGTGGTGCCGGCACGCTCGATCGCCGCCAGCAATTCGCGGGTGGCCATGTAGCCGTTGTAGAAGACGTTGCCCGGCACCTTCATCGAGGTTTCCGGATACATTGCCTGGTAGCGGCCGACGAACTCCTTCACGCCGGGCAGGTCGAGCTTGTAGTACCAGGTGGTGCCGAAGACCCCGAACAGGTTCTCGGTCGGCAGGCCGTAGACATCCGGCCAGTCCTGCTGGTTGTTGATCCAGGCCGGGCTTGATCCCATGCCGAGCTGGGCGACCTGCTGGCGGAGCGCGACCTGGTCGTCACCGCCGACGGCGGCGGCCACCACGGCGGGTTTCGCCTGCTGGATCTTGAGCAGGGCGGCGGAGAAGTCGCGGGTGCCCTGCGGCACCAGGATCTCGTCCATCACCTCGCCGCCATACTGGTCGAGCAGGGTGCGGGTCGCCTTGGCGGTGTCGTGCCCCCAGACATAATCGTTGGTCAGCAGCAGGAACTTGCCGCCATAGGCGTCAATGGAATACTTGATCGATGCCTTGGCGAAATTGGTGCCGTTGCCGTCCCACACGAACTTGACGCGGTGGCAGTTCTTGCCGCTTTCGGTGGGCGAGGACGAGTTGGTGTTGAGATAGATCACGCCGTAACGCTGCGCGACCTGGCTGATCGCGTTGGCGACGCCGGAGGAGACGGCGCCGACCAGGAAGCCGCATTCCTCGCGGGTGATCATGCGTTCCGCGACGCGGCTGCCGGTGGCCGGCGTGGTTTCCGTGTCGATATGGACATACTCGATCTTGCGGCCGAGCACGCCGCCGCGCGCATTGGCTTCGGCGATCGCCATCATCATGCCGCGGCGGTCGGAGGCGCCGGAATTGGCATACTGGCCGCTGGCGTCGGACGTGAGACCGATCCGGATCGGCTTGTCGGCGGCAGTCGCCCACATGCGATTGTGCTTCCAGGGGCCGAAAAAGCTCGCGGCGCCACCGGCGGCAACTGCCGAGTGAAGCAGGGCGCGCCGGGTAATCTTCATCTTGGACATTGTTTCCTCCCAGGGAATGGCCCCGAACGCAGGGGCGACGGCAGCGTCTTGACGGCTTCTTCGGTTTCATTTGAACGCTGCGTCAACAGAATTGAAAAATTATTCAATTCAAGTCAACGAAAAATTTTTCAACGGATTCGAAAATGTGCTAATGCCTCTGGAATGAAACAGAAATCACCGAACGACGCCGACAGGGCGCCGGAGACCTTCGATGCCCTGAGACAGCGAATCAGGGACCGCTTCACCGG
>JAVKCR010000227.1:0-3734 GCA_040222645.1 Rhodospirillales bacterium | reverse complement strand
CATGCTGGCGGCGATGTTCGTGACCTTCCTGCTGCAGATCTTCTCCCGCTACGTCATGGACCAGCCCTTCGGCTGGACGCTCGAACTATGTCTCGTGCTCTGGGTCTGGCTGGTTTTCTGGGGCAACGCCTTCGTGGTGCGCGAGCGCGACCATGTCACCTTCGACATCCTCTACCTGATGGTGCCCGACCGGTTGCGCCGGGTGCTGGCGCTTGTCGCGGCCGGAACCATCGCCATCGTGCTCGGCTGGTCGTTCCTCCCGACCTGGGACTGGATCGACTTCCTGCGCATCAAGCGGAGCGCGACGCTGCAGGTGCCCATGCGCACCATCTATTCGATCTACGGCCTGTTCCTGATCGCCATCGTGGCGCGCTATCTCTGGCGTTTCATTGACGTCTGGCGGCATGGCGCGCCGGCGGAACCGCACGAGATCCACACGGGAGAGCAGGGATGAGCCTGCAATTCGGGCTCTGCCTGCTGACGCTGTTCCTGCTGGCCGGTATCGGCGCGCCGGTGGCCTATGCCATCATCGTCGGCGCCATCGTCTATCTCGCGATGGCGGGACAGGATATCGCGCTTGCCGGCGAGCAGATTCTCGCCGGTCTGTACGAGAGTTTCGTGCTGCTCGCCGTGCCGCTGTTCATCGTCGCCGCCAACATCATGAATGCGGGCACGATATCGGAGCGGCTGCTGCGGTTCTGCATCGCGCTGGTCGGCCGGTTTCGCGGCGGGCTCGGCCATGTCAACGTCGTCGCCTCGCTGATCTTCTCCGGCATGTCGGGCTCGGCGGTCGCCGACGCCGCGGGCATCGGCAAGATCATCATCGGCATGATGACCCGCTTCGGACATTACAGCCCGGGCTACGCGGCGGCGATCACGGCGGCCTCGGCGACCATCGGCCCGATCATTCCGCCCTCGATCCCGATGGTGCTCTACGCCCTCGTCTCCAATGCGTCCATCGGCTACCTGTTTCTCGCAGGTATCCTGCCCGGTTTGCTGATGGGCGGTGTGCTGATGGTGATGAACTGGATCATCGCCAGGCGGCACGATTTCGCGCTGGAAGAAGCTGTGCCGCTGAGCGAACTGCCGCGCCATGCCTTCAATGCCTTCCCGGCGCTGCTGATGCCGGCGATCCTGCTCTACGGCATCTATGGCGGGGTGACGACACCGACGGAAGCCGCTGCGGTCGCCGCCGCCTATGCGCTGCTGCTGGCCGGCCTGTTCTACCGGGCGCTCAGGCTGAAGACGCTCTATGAGATCCTCGTCGAAAGCGCCCGCTCCTCGGCGGCGGTCGGCATCGTCATCGGCGGGGCGCTGATCCTGAACTACATCGTCGCGTCGGAGAACATCCCGACCATGCTGGCCAACGAGCTGGTCGGCCTCGACGTGCATCCGCTCGTCTTCTTCCTCTGCGTCAATCTGCTGATCCTGCTGCTCGGCTGCGTGCTGGATGCGACGACCATCATCCTGGTCATCATCCCGCTGTTCCTGCCGACCTGCGAACGGCTCGGCATCGATCTCGTGCATTTCGGCGTGGTGGCGGTGGTGAATTGCATGATCGGGCTGATCACGCCGCCCTACGGCATCCTGTTGTTCGTCATCAACGCGGTGACGCGCATTCCGCTCGCCGAGATCATCCGGGAGATATGGGGCTTCCTGGCCGTGCTGCTGGTGGCGCTCGGCCTGATGATCCTGTTCCCGGAAATCACCCTCTTCCTGCCCCGTCTGTTCGGCTACCAGGGCTGAAGCCCGGCCCGGCGCGAGGGTGATGCGCCGGACCGGAGGTCGTTCAGATCGTCAATTCGCCAGGTCGGCGGGCAGCAGCGCCGCCGGCAGGTTCTGGTAGCAGACCGGCCGGACGAATCGACGGATCGCCAGCGTGCCGACCGAGGTTGCGCCGAAGTTGGTCGACGCCGGGTAGGGGCCGCCATGCACCATGGCATCGCAGACCTCGACCCCGGTCGGGAAGCCGTTGGCGAGCACCCGGCCGGCCTTGCGTTCGAGGATCGGCATCAGCGTACGCGCGAGACCGACATCGCCGTCATCCATCTGCAGCGTGCAGGTGAGCTGGCCTTCGAGGCCGTCGGCGATGGCCTTCATCTCGGCCGTGTCCTTCGCCCGCACCACGATGCCGGTCGGGCCGAACACTTCCTCCGACAGCGAATGAGTGCCGAGGAAGGTCGTGCCGTCAGTCTCGAACAGGGCCGGCGTCGCACCGCGGGTCGAGCTGCCGGACGACAGGTGCTGCTTCACGCCGGCGGTCCCGGCGATCCGGTCGCGCCCCTCGCAATAGGCCCGGGCGATGCCCTGGGTCAGCATGGTCTGCTCGGCGATCTCGCCGAGCTTTTCCGTTGCCGTTGCGATGAAGGCATCGAGATCGGGTCCGTCGAGGCCGACCATCACGCCCGGATTGGTGCAGAACTGGCCGGCGCCCATGGTGAGAGAGCCTGCCCATCCGGCGGCGATGGCTTCACCGCGGGCCTTCATGGCTTCCGGCAGCAGGAAGGTCGGGTTGATCGAGCCGAGTTCGCCGAAGAACGGGATCGGCTCCGGCCGCGAGGCGCAAAGGTCGAACAGCGCCCGGCCGCCGCGCAGCGAACCGGTGAAGCCGACAGCCCTGATCAGCGGATGGCGCACCAGCGTTTCGCCGGCCTCACGGCCCGCGCCCTGTACCAGCGAGAAGATGCCCGGGTTCATGCCCTTCTCGGCGATCGCCGCGGTGATCGCCTCGGCGACGATCTCGCAGGTCACGGGATGCGCCGGGTGGCCCTTGACCACCACCGGGCAACCGGCTGCCAGCGCACTCGCGGTGTCGCCACCGGCGGTGGAGAAGGCGAGCGGGAAGTTGGATGCGCCGAAAACCGCAACGGGGCCGAGCGGACGCTGCACGACGCGAAGGTCCGGGCGCGGCATCGGCTGGCGGTCCGGCAGCGCCGGGTCGTGGCGGATATCGAGATAGCCGTCTTCGAGGATGTGCTTGGCGAACATCCGGAGCTGGCCCGTCGTGCGGCCGCGTTCGCCTTCCAGCCGGGCCGCCGGCAGGCCGGTTTCCGCGGAGCCGGCAGCGGTGAGGTCGGCGCCCGCCGCCTCGATCCGGTCGGCGATGGCGTTGAGCAGGGCCGCGCGTTCCTGCCGGCTTGTCTCGCCGAAGCTGGCGAAGGCGGCTTCGGCGGCTTCCGCCGCCCGGGTGGTCTCGGCGGCGGTGGCTTCCGCGACGTTGACGCCCTCGCCGGTCACCGGGTCGGAGCGGAAGCTCGATGCGCCGGCGACGCGCTCGCCGGCGATGATGTGTTTTCCGTGCGGTGAATAGGTCATGAAAATCCCTACTTTCAGTTCTTGTTCCGGCTCTTCTTCCAGGCCTCGAACGCGGCAAGGCTTGCCGGCTCGGTCGGCGGATAGAGCCCGGTGATGCTCTTGCCGGCGTGGACCTGTTCGGAGACGAAATTCTCGAACAGGGTCATGCGGGTCGCCTCGTCGGCGATTTCATCGGCGATTTCCTGCGGAATGATGACAACGCCCTCGTTGTCGCCGACGACGATGTCGCCCGGGAACACCGGCACGCCGCCGCAGCCGATCGGCGTCTGCAGTTCGATCGCCTGGTGCATGATCAGGTTGGTCGGCGAGGACGGACGCTGGTGGTAGGTGCGGATACCGAGCTCGGCGATCGACGGGCTGTCGCGGAAACCGCCGTCGGTCACCACGCCCTCGGCGCCCCGCTTCCACATGCGGGTGAC
>JAVKCR010000226.1:0-4899 GCA_040222645.1 Rhodospirillales bacterium | reverse complement strand
CGGTGATGTCGCGCACGCCCTCCGAATAGACCATGCGGGTGATGCGGTCCGCCGTGATCGCGACCGGCTTCTCGCCCGCCGCCGGGGGCTGACCGCCGGTCATCGCCACCGCGTCGTTGAACAGGATCTTGTAGGTCATGTTGGCGCCGGCATCGACCGCAGCCCGGATCGCCATCGACCCGGAATGATGGAAGGTGCCGTCACCGATATTCTGGAAGATATGCTCGGTCTTCACGAAGGGGGCCTGGCCGATCCAGTTCGCCCCTTCCCCGCCCATATGGGTGAAGGTCTCGGTCTCACGGTCCATCCACTGCACCATGTAGTGGCAGCCGATGCCGGCCATGGCGCGGCTGCCGTCCGGCACCTTCGTCGAGGTATTGTGCGGGCAGCCCGAGCAGAAATAGGGAATCCGGTTCATCAGCGGCTCGATGGTCGAGAGCGACTTCTCGATCTTCGCCAGCACGGCAAGTCGGCGATCGATATGCTCGCTCTCCACGCCGACGCCCTTGAGGCGCGCCGCGATGACGCGGGCGATGCGGGCCGGGGTAAGCTCCCCGGCGGACGGCAGCACCCAGTCGCGGTGCTCATCGAACTTGCCGACCACGCGCGGACGCTTGTCGGCATGGACGTTGTAGAGTTGCTCCTTCAGCTGATTCTCGATCAGCGCGCGCTTTTCCTCGACCACCAGAATCTCGTCGAGACCCTCGGCGAACTTGAGGATACCGTCCCGCTCCAGCGGCCAGACCATGCCGACCTTGTAGAGCCGGATGCCGATGCGGGCTGCTTCCGCCTCGTCGATATGCAGGTCCTCAAGGGCCTGTCGCACGTCGAGGTAGGACTTGCCGCAGGTGATGATGCCGAGCTTCGGCGCGGGGGAATCGATGATCGTGCGGTCGAGCTTGTTGGCGCGCGCGAAGGCGAGCGCGGCGTAAAGCTTGTAACGCTCCAGCCGGTATTCCTGCTCGTTTGGCGTGTCCGGCCAGCGGATGTTGAGGCCGCCCTCCGGCAATTCGTAATCTTCCGGCTCGACGAGCTCGACGCGGTGCGGATCGACATGTACCGAGGCCGAGGTATCGACCGTCTCGGCGACCGTCTTCATCGCCACCCAGCAGCCGGAATAGCGCGACATCGCCCAGCCGATGATGCCGTAATCGAGGAATTCCTGGACGCCCGCCGGGTTCAGCACCGGAATATGCGCATCGACGAAAGCGAACTCGGTCTGGTGCGCGGTGGTTGAGGATTTGCAGGTATGGTCGTCGCCGGCCAGCAGCAGCACGCCGCCATGCTTCGAGGAGCCGGCGAAATTGCCGTGGCGCAGCACGTCGCCGGAGCGGTCGACGCCCGGACCCTTGGCGTACCACATGGAAAAGACGCCATCGACGGTGGCGTCACCGTGCAGACCGACCTGCTGGCTGCCCCAGATCGCCGTGGCGGCGAGGTCCTCGTTGACCCCGGCCTGGAAATGGATGTTGTGCTTCGAGAGGAACTTCTTCGCCCGCCAGAGTTCCTGGTCGAGCGCGCCGAGCGGCGAGCCGCGATAGCCGGTGATGAAGGAGCCGGTGTTCAGACCGGCGGCTTCGTCGCGGCGCTTCTGCATCATCGGCAGACGAACCAGCGCCTGGGTCCCGTTCAGATAGATCCGCCCGCTTTCGAGGACGTACTTGTCTTCCAGAGAAACTTTCGCCAGAGCCATCATCCGCCTCCCAACAGAACACTATAGCTGTCATTAAAGGTGAGCCTTGCTGACCTAATTTTCAATCCGGTTTGCCCGGTTCGGTGAAAATAGACGGAAAGTGACAAGTACCCGGCAATCAATGTCACAAAGTGTGATTCTGTGGCTGGCAACACGCAAGAAAAAGCATCGTGATCCGGAAGTCAGGCCCCGCCGGATAGCAGGAATCGAAACCCGACAAGACTGGACGGGTCCCTTTCCTGCCGGCGAGAAAGCGATTGAGAATCGCAGTCCGGCCCGGCTTACTCTCCCCGTATCCGGTTGGCCGGAAGCAGACCGCACCGCAACCAGTGGACAATCGATCTTGAGCAAACCCGCCCGCCCCTCAGATGACGTCCGCTTCCGTCCCTACTGGTGGGACGAGGCGGAACCCGCATCGCCGCCGCAGGTTCCGGTCGCGGAGACATGCGACGTGGCGATCATCGGCGCCGGCTATACCGGCCTCGCCGCCGCGATCACGCTGGCGCGCGCCGGGCGGCATGTGCAGACGTTCGACCGGCAGCGGCCGGGCGACGGCGCCTCGTCACGCAATGGCGGCATCACCAGCGGCAATCTCCGCCTGTCGCTGAGCGACTGCATGGCACGCTTCGGCGAGACCAGGGCGCTCGCCATCTACCGCGAGGGGATCGCGGCGCGAACCGACCTCAGGCGCTTCATCGCCGAGGAAGGCATCGATTGCGACCACACGCTGTCCGGCCGCTATACCTGCTGCCTGACTGACGCGCACTACGAGTCGCAGGCGCGCGAACTCGACCTGGTGAACCGTCATCTCGATATCGGCGGCTACATGGTGCCGGCGGACGAGCAACAGCGCGAGACCGGGTCGAAGATGTACCGGGGCGGTGTCGTCCGTCCGGATATCGGCATGCTGCATCCGGCGAAACTCGCCGCCGGCATGCTGCGCGTGGCACAGGCTGCCGGCGCCACGATCCACGGCGAGACCGGCATGACCGCCTGGAGCCGGGAGTCCGATGGCTACCGCGTGGTCACCCCGCGCGGCACCACGCTCGCCCGCGATCTCGTCTTCGGCGCCAACGGTTACATGGATGGCGGCGACAAGTGGTACCGCCGCCGCATCGTGCCGATCCCGAGCTGCATGATCGCAACGGAACCGCTTTCGGACAATCTGATGAAGATCCTTATGCCAGCCGGCCGGGCGATGGGGGAGACGCGCAAACTCTATCGATATTTTCGCCCGACCCCTGACGGGAAACGCATCCTCATCGGCGGCCGCTCCACCATGACTGGGCGGACAGATGCCGATTCGGGGCAGCATCTGCTGAAAGGGCTGGTCGAGATGTATCCGGAACTGAAGGACGTCCGGATCACCCATTCATGGCACGGTCTCGTCGCCTTCAGCCGCGCGGACATCCCGCTGCTATTCCGGCGCGACGGCGCCTGGTATGCCGGCGGCTACAGCGGTTCGGGCGTGGTCTGGGCGCGCTGGTTCGGCCAGAAGATCGCGCAGCAGATACTGGGATTGCCCGAAGGCCGCTCGGCTTTCGAATGCGACCCGCCGCCGGCGGTACCGTTCTTCGATGGCCGTCCCTGGTTCCTGCCTGCCGTGCTCGGCTGGCAGGGCCTGATGGACCGGCTCGGGATGGGCATCGTCAAGGCGTGAGGCCCGCTCTGCCGCGGTCAGATCGCCTTGCGGGCTTCGGGAACCACCGGTTCCTGCATTGACGGCAGGATTTCCGCCGATGCCTTCTCGACATCCTCGGGGAAGTCGATCTCGATCCAGGGCAGGCCGGTGATGTCTTCCCAGCCGAATCGCTCGCGCGGGCCGGTCAGCAGGATGTCGCGCAGCGCCTCCTCGTACCAGTCGAAGACCTTGTTGTTCTCGACATAGAGGCGGGTCTGCTCGACCAGCTGTGCCGCCACCTCGGGCGAGAAGCGGAAGAACCCGACCGATTCACCGCACCAGTCATAATCCGTCGACAGCCACTTGCGGAACTCGACTATGGCCTCGTCGCGGATGCAGAGCTTCACCGGCTCGTCGCCCTGCTCGAAATCGCGGTCGACGAGGAAACTGTTGGGATTGGCGCTGTTCAGCAGGCGCTCGAGGATTCGCACGTCATAAAGCACGTCGCCATCCATCAGCAGCACGTCGTCGCCGGACAGCAGGTCCTGGCGGGCGTACCACAGGCTGATGATGTTCCCTTCGCGGAACCGGTCGTTGAAAATGGTGCGGACCATGTCGCGCGCGCCGATGCGGTTGATCTCGTCCACCACCTGGTCGGCCTGGTAGCCGACGACAACGGTAAGCTGGTCGACGCCGCAGGCGCGCAGGCTCTCGATATGCCGCTGCAGCAGGGTCTTGCCGCCGAATTCCAGCAGCACCTTCGGCGGGTGGTCGCCGCTCTGTCCGACGAGGCGGCTGCCGACGCCGGCCGCGAGCATGATAGCCTTCATATGGAATTCGCCCTTGCCGCTTCTGTGACAGATGATTGAATCCGAAGCTCGCGGGTATATCGCCGCACAGGCACCAACGCAACCCGCCAACAAGAGACGGAAAAGGAAACGCCGGATGCAACCGGAAAAGACCTACCTGTTCACGCAAGGCACGAAACCGCTGCTGGTCAGCATGCCGCATGACGGAACCGATATCCCCGCCGACATCATCAAGACCATGACGCCGACCGCGCGCACCGTGCCGGACACCGACTGGCACATGCGCACGCTCTACGATTTCGCGGAAGCGCTCGGCGCCTCGATCATCCGTCCGCTCTGCTCGCGCTACGTGGTCGACCTGAACCGCCCGGCCGACGGCTCCTCGCTCTATCTCGGCCAGCGCGTGACCGAGCTCTGCCCGACCTGGATGTTCGACGGCGCGCCGGTCTACCTCGAGGGCAAGGAGCCGAACGCGGCGGAAATCCACCGCCGGGTCGACATCTACTGGCATCCCTATCACCAGAAGGTGCGCGCCGAGCTCGAACGGCTCCGGCTGGAACACGGCGTCGCCATGCTGTTCGAGGCGCATTCGATCCGCGGCGAACTGCCGGAACTGTTCGAGGGGCGGCTGCCCGACCTCAATCTCGGCACCAACAAGGGGACGGCCTGCGACCCGGAACTGCGCCGGCGGCTCGCGGAAATCGTCGAGAACGCCGATCCCTTCACCGGGGTCGCGGACGGGCGTTTCACCGGCGGCTATCTCACCCGCATCAACG
>JAVKCR010000225.1:0-3044 GCA_040222645.1 Rhodospirillales bacterium | reverse complement strand
GGCCCGGGCCGCGAAGTCCGGTTGCGCTGGGCCTATTTCCTGACCTGCACCGACTACCGCACCGACGAGAACGGCGAGGTCGTGGAACTGATCTGCCGCTACGACCCGGAAACCCGGGGAGGCGACGCGCCTGACGGCCGGAAGGTGAAGGGCACGCTGCATTGGGTTTCCGCCCCGCACGCGGTTGCGGCAGAGGTCAGGATGTACGAGTACCTGTTCAACCGGCCAGACCCGGGCGCGGCGGGCGACTGGCTCGACGACATCAACCCGGACTCGCTGACCGTGATCGAGGGCGCAATGCTGGAACCCTCCATCCTCGAGATGGAAGGGGGCGACGCCCTGCAGTTCGAACGCCAGGGTTATTTCGTACGGGATGTGGATTCGACGCCGGAGCGCCCGGTCTACAGCCGGACCATCGGTCTCCGCGACAGCTGGGCGAAGGCGCAGGCGAAGGGCTGAGCCTCCACCCGCGCCGCCCCGCTGGTTCCGGTCGTCAGACCACTTCGACCCTGAGTTCGCCGACACCTTCGATGGTGCCGACCATCACGTCGCCCTTGTTGACCGCGCCGACACCCGACGGGGTGCCGGACAGGATCACGTCGCCGGCGGCGAGTTCGTAATATTCCGAGAGATAGGCGATCATTTCCGGCACCTTCCAGATCATCTGGTCGAGATCGCCGGTCTGCGTCACCTTGCCGTTTACCTTGAGTTCCACGGCCCCTTTCGCGGGGTGGCCGAGCGTCGCCGCCGGGATGATCTTGCCGGTCGGGGCCGAGCGCTCGAACGCCTTGCCGACTTCCCAAGGGCGGCGCAGATCCTTCGCCTCGCCCTGCAGGTCGCGCCGCGTCATGTCGAGCGCGACCGCGTAGCCGTAGACATGGTCGAGCGCATTCTCCACCGGGATGCTGGTGCCGCCGGACTTGAGCGCCACCAGCATTTCCAGTTCGTGGTGTACGTCGGAGGATTTCACCGGATAGGGAAACTTGCCCGAGGCGTCGAGGTTGTCGGGGTTCTTCTGGAAGAAGAACGGCGGCTCGCGGTCCGGGTCGCCGCCCATTTCTATGGTGTGGGCGGCATAGTTGCGGCCGATGCAATAGACGCGGCGGACCGGGAAGGGTTTGTCTGATCCCTCGACGGGGATGGTTGCGCGCGGCGCCGGGTCGATCACGTAGTCGGACATCGTTTCCTCTCTGGCTGAACGATTGGGGGACAGGTTCTGATTCCCGGCAGGGTATGCCGGGTCACTCGCGGACCGCCGAACGCACCGGGACACCCCGCAGGCGGTTCTCGACGGTATCGAGATGGGCTTCCATGGCGCGCTCGGCGGCGATCGGATCGCGATCGATCAGCGCTTCGAGCAGGCGGTCATGCTCGGCGAAGGAATGGTGATCGGCGGGCGGACGTCCGCCCGGGTCGCGGACCCGGCCCCAGACCACCGTGCGACGGATGGCGTTCAACTGGTCGAACAGGGCCGTCAGCACGTTGTTCCCGGCAGCCTCGGCGACCGTGCGGTGGAAACGGTTGTCGCAAGTCTCGTATTGCCGCCATGTCAGGGCCTCGCGTGCGGCCTGGACGCAGCGTCGCATCTCGTCGAGATGCGACTGGGCGGCGTTGAGGGCTGCCTCGCGGGCCAGCAGCGGCTCGATCATGCGGCGCGCGGTCATCACCTCGCTGGGGCTGGTGCGTTCGGCGACCGCCGAGATCGAGGCGGTTTCGTCGACCGGTCGCATGCCGATGAAGGTCCCTTTGCCGACATGGCGCCAGAGTACGCCTTCGCGCTCCAGCGTGGCCAGCGCACGGCGCAATTCGTTCCTGGTGACCCCGAGAATGCCGCACAACTCGCGTTCCGGCGGCAGGCGGCTGTCGGTCGCGAACTTCCCCTGCGCGAGAAACGCCCGCATCTGGGTCAGTGCCCCGTCCTGGTCCGGGCGCTCGTGTTTCGAACTCAAATCCGTCATGGTGCCTCTTTCCACGCAAACCAATTCATCATACTTGCTGAACCAATGCAAGATTGGTTAACATCCATCCGGGAGAACAATCCGGCGCCGTCACCGGCGGCAGACCGAAAGCTCTACAAAGATCGGCTCCCGGGTCCGTCATAAGGCGGAACCCGTCAATAAAAAGAGAAACCGATGAGGAGGAGGAGGTTCATGAAACGTCTATACAGGAATGTCGGCGCCGCGATCTGTGCTGCGGTGCTCGCGACGACTTCGGCGATCAGCGTCGCCGAGGCCGGAAAGGTCCGCATTGCGCTCGCAGAGCAGCCGTCGGACGAACTCGCCGCGTTCTTCGTCGCCCTCGACCGGGCGAAGAAGGCCGGGCTCGATTACGAATGGACGGCGTTCTCGGAGGAGGAACTCGCGGTCCAGGCCATTCTCAGCGGCCAGATGGATATCGGCTTCGGCACGCCCTACTCCGCCATGCAGCGGGCCAAGGCGCCGGTGCGGATCATCTTCCAGCTTTCGAAACTGAAATTCTTCCCGGTGACGTCGCCGAAATACTCGAAACTGGAAGATCTCGACGGCCAGCCGATCATGCTGCATTCCCGCGGTGGCGGCACCGATTCCATCGCCAACGTGATCGAGGACAAGATCGGCATCAAGTTCGGCACCCGTTCCTACGTGCCGGGCTCGAGCAACCGCGTGGTGGCGCTGGTTGCCGGCCAGACCGATGCGACGATCATCGATCTCGCCAACAAGAACCGGCTGATGAAGCAGCAGGCCGGCAAGTTCAACGTGCTGCCGATGTTCGAGGTCGATGCCAGCGACGAGGCGCTGTTCGCCAATCTCGACTGGATCAAGGCGAACGAGAAGGATGTCGACATCTTCGTCAGCGCCCTGCTCAGCGTCTATCGCGACATGATGAAGGATCCGACGATCATCCGTCGGGAAACCACTCCCGACGGACCGATCGGCCAGTTGCCGAAGGAAATTCTCGACGGGCTCGACGGGTTCTACAAGGACGCCGTCGAGGGCGGCCTCTATGACGCCAATGGCGGTGGCGAGAAGGCCGCGAAGGCCGACATGGACTGGTACTCGCGTGCC
>JAVKCR010000224.1:0-2412 GCA_040222645.1 Rhodospirillales bacterium | reverse complement strand
CTCTGTATGGAACTCGCGCCGCGTATGCCATCTTGGCCAGCAGCCCGAACGGACTGCACAAAACAGGCCGGACATATGGATGCAAGCGATCCGATTTCACCCGGTTCAACCTCTTGCAAGCAGGGGGCCGTCCACATATGGGTTCTCGCCGGCCGGGATGCCGAGGAATACAAGGGCGTGGCGAAGTTCTTCTCCTTCCTGTCCTCCGCCGAGATCCAGGCCGACTGGCACCAGTTCACCGGCTACCTGCCGGTCACCCATGCCGCCTATGACCTGACCAAGTCCCAGGGCTTCTACGACAAGAACCCCGGTACCGACACCTCGATCAAGCAGATGACCAACAAGGAGCCGACCGCCAATTCCAAGGGGCTGCGCTTCGGCAACTTCGTGCAGATCCGCGACATCATCAACGAGGAACTGGAAGCCGTCTGGGCGGGTTCCAAGTCCGCGCAGGATGCCCTCGACACCGCGGTCTCCCGCGGCAACGACCTGCTGCGCAAGTTCGAGAAGGCCAACAAGTAGGCCCTCATCCGCTCCCGCGAGCCGGGCCCGTCCGCGTGACGGGTCGGGTTCGCGGCCGGATGCCGGACAGGCCCGTCGATGCTCAAGCGCGTCACCTTCAGGAACATCCCGCTGGCCTGGCTGCTGGTCTCGCTGCAGCTCGCGGTCACGTTCATCTTCTTCATCTGGCCGGCGGCGCAGGCGCTCTGGCAATCGATGCTGCTGGAGGACGCCTTCGGGCTGAGCCGCGAATTCGTCTGGTTCGAGAACTTCGAGGCGCTGTTCGCCGACGACCGCTACCTTGCCTCCTTCGGCAAGACCATCGTCTTCTCGGCCTCGACCACGCTGCTCTCGATGTCGCTCTCGCTCGTGCTGGCGGTGATGGCCGACCGGGTGATCAAGGGGGCGATGGCCTACAAGACGCTGCTGATATGGCCCTACGCGGTGGCCCCCGCGGTCGCCGGGGTGCTCTGGTTCTTCCTGTTCAACCCGACCATCGGGCTGACCGCCTACTGGCTGCAATCCATCGGCTATGACTGGAACCACACGCTGAACGGCAAGGACGCGATGGTCCTGATCGTCATCGCCGCCGCCTGGAAGCAGATCAGCTACAATTTCCTGTTCTTCCTCGCCGGCCTGCAATCGATCCCGCGCTCGCTGATCGAGGCCGCCGCAATCGACGGCGCCGGGCCCTGGAAGCGCTTCTGGACCATCATCTTCCCGCTCTTGTCGCCCACCACCTTCTTCCTGCTGGTGGTCAACGTGGTCTACGCCTTCTTCGACACCTTCGGCATCGTGCATGCGACCACCGTCGGCGGGCCGGCAGGCGCCACCGACATCCTGGTCTACAAGGTGTTCAATGACGGCTTCATCGGCCTCGATCTCGGCGGCTCCGCCGCCCAGTCGGTGATCCTGATGCTGATCGTCATCGGCCTCACCGTTGTGCAGTTCCGTTTCATCGAACGCCGGGTGCAGTACTGATGGTCGAGAACCGCCCCTGGCTCACCTTCATCACCCACGCGGTCCTGCTGCTCGGGGTCGCGATCGTGCTGCTGCCGCTCTGGATCGCCTTCGTCGCGTCGACCCATTCGGCCAACGGCATCATGCAGACGCCGATCCCCTGGTGGCCGGGCGATCATATGCTGGAGAACTACCACGCCGCCCTGTTCGGCGGCATCAAGGAGGTCGGCGGGATCAATGTCGCGGTGATGCTGGTCAATTCGACCATCATGGCGCTCGCCATCGCCTGCGGGAAGATCTTCATCTCGCTGCTCTCGGCCTACGCCATCGTCTATTTCCGCTTCCCCTTCCGGATGACCTGCTTCTGGATCATCTTCGTCACCCTGATGCTGCCGGTGGAGGTGCGCATCCTGCCGACCTTCCAGGTGATCGCCGATCTCGGCATGCTGGATTCCTATGCCGGGCTGTCGATCCCGCTGATCGCCTCGGCGACCGCAACCTTCCTGTTCCGGCAGTTCTTCCTCACCGTGCCGGACGAATATACCGAGGCGGCGCGCATCGACGGCGCCGGGCCGGTGCGCTTCTTCTTCGACATCCTGCTGCCGCTGTCGCGCACCAACATCGCCGCCCTGTTCGTGATCCTCTTCATCTATGGCTGGAACCAGTATCTCTGGCCCCTGCTGATCACGACGGACGAGAGCTATTACACGGTCGTCATGGGTATCCAGCGCATGGTCAGTGCCGCCGAACAGCTCCCTGTCTGGAATCACGTGATGGCGACCGCGATGCTGGCCATGCTGCCGCCCGCGCTCATTGTCATCCTCATGCAGCGGCAGTTCATCAAGGGCCTGATCGAAACCGAAAAATGAGTCCCAAGCGATGAAAGCAGACACATGAGCACCGTCGAACTGCGTGGCGTGAAGAAGTCCTATGGTACCAACCCGGTCGTCC
>JAVKCR010000223.1:0-1953 GCA_040222645.1 Rhodospirillales bacterium | reverse complement strand
AGGAAACGAAATCGACGAAATCCTGGTCGAAAAGCTGTTTCGGTGACAGGTTCACCGCGAGCTTCGTATATCCCTCGATGTCTCCATTCGTCCCGCGCAGAAGCGTACAGGTCTCGAGGAAGACAAAGCGGCCGATGGCGTCGATGAGCCCGGTATCCTCGGCGACCGGGATGAACAGGCCGGGCGGGATGCTCTGGCCGTTTGATCGGGTCCAGCGGACCAGGACTTCACCGGCGGTCGGCCTGCCGCTGCGGACATCGACCTTCGGCTGGATGACGATGTAGAACTCGCCGTTCTGGATCGCGTCCTGAAGCTGATGCGTCAGGGCGGCCGTGTAGGCGATCTCTTCCAGCCGTTTGGGTGTGATGAAATGCAGCCGCGACCGGGCCATCTTCTTGGCATCGCCATAGGCCAGTTCCGCGTGCTTGACGGCATTCTCCGCCGTTTCCGCAAGGTCCGGGATCTCGATCGCCCCGATGGTGATCTCGACCTTCACGCGGGCACCCTTGGCGGAAACCGGCACGGACGTGATGTCATCGACCTTGCGGCGCAGGCCGGCGAGGCAGGTCATGGTCCCATCCTCACCATCGCTCCTGACGATCAGGACGAACTGGTCGCCGGCAATCCGGCCGATGAAGCGCGCATCGTTGAAAGCGATCTCGATCCGTCCGGTGAGAATCTGGATGACCTGGTCGCCGACTTCGAACCCGAAGGAACCGTTGATGTTCCGCATGCGGTCGATGCCGAGAATCGCGATCACGTTCTTCGTCGGCGTCGATGCCGAATAGAGTTGCTGCAATATCGCCTCGAACGACTTCATGTTCGGCAGGCCGGTCAGCGGATCGTTGAAGGCGAGATCGTGGAGTTCCTGATCCTTGCGCTCGATTTCCGACATGTCGCGGATGAAGGAGGCATAATAGCGCTGACCGTCGACCTGGATACTGAAGACATGGATGTCGACCGGGAACAGTTCGCCGTCCTGCTTCAGGGCCCGGATGCGACGGAGGTTGTTCATCACGGGGCTTGGCTCCCCTGCCAGGTGACGCCGCACGAATTCCGGGTGCGACATGGCGTACTCGGGGTTCATCAGGCTCGTAACCGGCCGCCCGAGCAACTGGTCTGCACGCCCGTAGCCGAACATCTCCGTCGCCGCGGAATTCACATAGATGATTTCCGATTCAGCATTGATGCAGACAACGCCGTCATGCGAATTGTGGAAGATCGCATCGGATGCGATCAGCGCATTCTTGAGCTTTTCAAGGTCCATCAGGCTCACGGAAAGGGCGACGGCGACAGTCCACACTATCCAATCGCCATAGCTTGCTCAATGCATTGAACGTCTGAGTTTTGTACCCTCCGCGACTTGAGTGCATCCGGTCCGATACATGTCAGTGGAGGTTTCCCTGATAGGTAGTTCTATTCAGCGGCGGTGACCACCGGGTCCGGCACGGCGCATCCGGTCGGACAGCAGCGTCCGGGCTGTTTCGAGACCCGCTTTCCTTCCTCGAGAATGCCGCGATCGAGCAGGCGTTCGACCAGGTCGGACTTTTCAGAAACCGGGTAGTTGCGCCAGATCTCGCGTTTCATGGCTTCCGGAGAGCCGCCGCCATGCAGCGAGATGATCGAGTACCAGCCACCCTGGTTCGAGGCGGTCAGGTCCTCGATGAGCCGCGCGGTCTCGAGCCGCTTGTCGGCCGGGATATCCGGACGACCCGCCAGCACGGTCGACAGCGAGGCGGCCGTTTCCGGGTTGTGGTCCTCGTCCGGTCCCGGTAGCGCTACGATGAGACCGCCCGAGACATAGTGGGCGAGCCGGTGCATGTCGTAGATCTTCGTCGCCAGCAGCAGCTTGCCGATGTTCGAGAATACCGGGTCCGGCATCACCGACCCGGCGGCATCGGGGGTGACGTAGACCGATGCCGCAACCCCGCAGGCGAAGAAGCTCTCGGTGAT
>JAVKCR010000222.1:0-4827 GCA_040222645.1 Rhodospirillales bacterium | reverse complement strand
CTCGCTGCTGCGCCGCCGCCCGACCACGTCGGCATGGCGCAGGCGTTTCAGGATGCGGCTGACATAGCCCGGGTCGAGATCGAGCAGCTGACAGAGGTCGCGCGCGGTCAGGCCGTCGGAATGGGCAAGCTCGAAGATGATCCGGGCCTCGGTCAGCGTCCAGGGGCTGTCGAGCAGCCCCTCGCGCAGCATGCCGGCCTGCACCGAGATGAAGCGGTTGAAGCGCCGGACGGCCTCGACCTGTTCGGGGGAAACCGGCTCGCCTTTGCGCAAACTCGACATCATGGTGTAATCGTCAAATAATCAATTGCCAAAAGCAATTAAAAACTTCCCGCCCGCGAGGTGGCCGGTCCGGCGCCGGGCGGCGCTATCGCGTGACCGGGACGGCCCGGGGCGGCCCCGCGCTTGAAATCCCGGCTGCCAGGATGCCCGGTTGAGGCAGGCGACAATCCGAATCGCCGTAGAATGCTGATTAGATTGTATTAATCTGTCTCTGCATTGTCCCGGAACAGGTCGCCGAGCCGGTCCGGAAGACGGACCGGGACTTCGTGCGACCCAACCTGGATCGTGCCGTGTGACAGACTTTTTGCAGTGCAGTGCGATTCATGCCGCAGCGCCCATACAACCTTGCCCGAACCGGGGATTCCGGCATACTGGCGCGCGAAACGAACCCGGGAGCGCATGTCCGGGATTCGCTGCCGGGGGCAGCGGCGGACAAGGCGCAGGCCGGAGCTTATCCGTTAAGGGAATTTCCATGGCACGCAACAAGATCGCACTCATCGGCGCCGGCAACATCGGCGGCACTCTCGCTCATATTATCGGCCTGAAGGAACTGGGCGACGTCGTCCTGTTCGACATCGCCGACGGCATTCCGCAGGGCAAGGCGCTCGACATCGCCGAAAGCTCCCCGGTCGAAGGCTTCGACGCCAGCGTCACCGGCGCCACCGACTATGCCGCCATCAAGGGCGCGGACGTCATCATCGTCACCGCCGGCGTCGCCCGGAAGCCGGGCATGAGCCGCGACGACCTGATCGGCATCAACGCCAAGGTCATGGCCTCGGTCGGCGCGGGCATCAAGGCGAACGCCCCGGACGCCTTCGTGATCTGCATCACCAACCCGCTCGACGCGATGGTCTGGGCGCTGCGCGAAGCCTCCGGCCTGCCGCACAACAAGGTGGTCGGCATGGCCGGGGTGCTCGACAGCGCGCGCTTCCGCTATTTCCTTGCCGAGGAATTCGGCGTCTCCGTCGAGGACGTGACCGCCTTCGTGCTCGGCGGCCACGGCGACACCATGGTGCCGCTGACCCGCTATTCCACCGTCGCCGGCATCCCGCTGCCCGACCTCGTGAAGATGGGCTGGACCACGCAGGAGAAGCTCGACCAGATCGTTCAGCGCACCCGTGACGGCGGCGCCGAGATCGTCGGCCTGCTGAAGACCGGTTCCGCCTTCTACGCCCCGGCCTCGTCGGCGGTGCAGATGGCCGAGAGCTACCTGAAGGACAAGAAGCGCGTGCTGCCCTGCGCCGCGAACCTCTCCGGCGAATACGGCCTCGACGACATCTATGTGGGCGTGCCCTGCGTCATCGGCGCCGGCGGCGTCGAGAAGGTCATCGAGATCGAGCTCAACGCCGACGAGCGCGCGATGTTCGACCATTCGGTCAACGCCGTGAAGGGCCTGCTGGAAGCCACCAAGGGGCTGATGGCATAAGCCGAACCAGGCAAGTCTTCGGCGCGGCCCTTCCGGGGGCCGCGCCGCTTCCCTCTAGAAAGAGCCGGAAAAGCGATCATGAACATCCACGAATACCAGGCGAAACAGCTGCTCGGTAAGTACGGCGTCGCCGTGCCGCGCGGCTCCGTGGCCTACTCGGTCGACGAAGCGGTCGAGAAGGCGAACGAGCTCGGCGGTCCGGTCTGGGTCGTCAAGTCGCAGATCCATGCGGGCGGCCGCGGCGCCGGGCGCTTCAAGGACAAGCCGGAAGGCAAGGGCGGCGTGCGCGTCTCCAAGTCGGTGGACGAGGTCAGGACCAACGCCGGCGACATGCTGAACCGCGTGCTGGTGACCAAGCAGACCGGTCCCGAGGGCAAGGAGGTCAAGCGCCTCTACATCGAGGAAGGCTGCGACATCGCCCGCGAACTCTACCTCTCCATGCTGGTCGACCGCGGCTCCAGCCGCATCGTCGTGATGGCCTCCACCGAGGGCGGCATGGATATCGAGGAAGTCGCCGAGAAGACGCCCGAGAAGATCGTCAAGGTGTTCATCGACCCGATTACCGGCATGATGCCCTACCATGCCCGCCAGGTCGCGTTCGGCCTGAAGCTGGAAGGCGACCAGGTCAGGTCGGCGACAAAGTTCCTGCTGGCCATGTTCAAGGCCTTCACCGAGCTCGACGCCTCGCTGCTCGAGGTCAACCCGCTGGTGGTCACCGGCGCCGGCGAGGTGATCGCGCTCGATGCGAAGATGAACTTCGACGACAATGCCCTGTTCCGCCACAAGGACGTCGCCGCCATGCGCGACGAGGACGAGGAAGACCCCTCGGAACTCGAAGCCGGCAAGCACGATCTCAACTACATCAAGCTCGACGGCTCCATCGGCTGCATGGTGAACGGCGCCGGCCTCGCCATAGCGACCATGGACATCATCCAGCTCTACGGCGGCTCGCCTGCCAACTTCCTCGATGTCGGCGGCGGCGCGACGAAGGAACGGGTGGCCGTCGCCTTCAAGATCATCACCTCCGACCCGAACGTCGAGGGCATCCTGGTCAACATCTTCGGCGGCATCATGCGCTGCGACATCATCGCGGAAGGTATCGTTGCGGCGGCCAAGGAAATCAGCCTCTCGGTGCCGCTGGTCGTGCGCCTCGAAGGCACCAACGTGGAGCGCGGCAAGGAAATCCTCGCCACCTCCGGTCTCGACATCATTTCCGCCGACAATCTGGCCGACGCGGCCGACAAGGTGGTCAAAGCGGTTAAGGAGGCGAACTGATGGCCGTTCTGGTCAACGAGAATACCAAGGTCATCTGCCAGGGCTTCACCGGCCAGCAGGGCACCTTCCATTCCGAGCAGGCGATCGCCTACGGCACCAGGATGGTCGGCGGCGTCACGCCGGGCAAGGGCGGCTCGAAGCATCTCGACCTGCCGGTCTTCGACACCGTGGCGCAGGCCCGCGAGGCGACCGGTTGCGACGCTTCCGTGATCTATGTTCCGCCGCCGTTCGCGGCCGATGCGATCCTCGAGGCGCTGGACGCCGAGATCCCGCTGATCATCTGCATCACCGAAGGCATTCCGGTGCAGGACATGGTCAAGGTGAAGCGCGCGCTCGGCACCACGAAATCGCGTCTCATCGGGCCGAACTGCCCGGGCCTGATCACGCCGGGCGCCTGCAAGATCGGCATCATGCCGGGCCACATCCACAAGCGCGGCTCGGTCGGTATCGTCTCGCGGTCGGGCACGCTGACCTATGAAGCCGTCGCGCAGACCACGGCGGCGGGCCTCGGCCAGTCGACCTGCATCGGCATCGGCGGCGACCCGGTCAACGGCACCAACTTCATCGATTGCCTCGAGCTCTTCCTGGGCGACCCGGAAACCGAGAGCATCGTGATGATCGGCGAGATCGGCGGCGACGCGGAAGAGAACGCGGCCGAGTTCCTCAAGCAGTCCAAGGTGAAGAAGCCGGTCGTCGGGTTCATCGCCGGGGTGACGGCGCCTCCGGGCCGCCGCATGGGCCATGCCGGGGCGATCATCTCCGGCGGCAAGGGCGGCGCGGACGACAAGATGGAAGCGATGCGCAGCGCCGGCATCGCGGTCGCCAACTCGCCGGCGGCCCTCGGCTCGACCATGGTCGAGCTGCTCAAGGGCTGACGGTCAGGCTTCAACGCATCCAGAGGAGAGCGCGCGAGCGCTACAGGGCAATGGCAGTTTCCGATCTCGACTCGTTCCTGTTCACGGGCAACCAGGTCTATATCGCGCAGCTCTATGAACGCTACCTCGACGACCCCGGCTCGGTCGATCCGAAGTGGCAGGATTTCTTCGCCGACCTCGAGGACGATGCCGGCGGCCTGATTCGCGAGATGAAGGGGGCCAGCTGGGCGCCCCGGTCCAACCGCATCATCGGCGAGAGTGCGCTCACGCCGCTCTCCGAACAGATGCAGGAAGAACCGGATGTCGCCCAGTCCTCGCAGCCCGGCCAGCACAATCGGGCGGTCGCCCAGCGCGTCGGTGCCGACCAGGTCCGCGCCGCGACGCTGGACTCGATCCGGGCGCTGATGCTGATCCGCGCCTTCCGGGTGCGCGGCCATCTCGAGGCCGACCTCGATCCGCTGAAACTGGACGAAAAGGAGCCGCACCCGGAACTCGACCCGGCGACCTACGGCTTCACCGACAAGGATCTCTACAAGGAGATCTTCATCAATTACGTCCTCGGCCTCGAGACCGCGACGCTGCAGGAAATCATCACCGTTCTCCGCGAGACCTATTGCGGCAAGATCGGCGTCGAGTTCATGCATATCCAGGACCCGGAAGAGAAGAGCTGGATCCAGGAACGCATCGAGACGATCCGCAACCAGGCGCGCTTCACCAAGCGCGGCAAGAAGGCGATCCTCGAGCGGCTGATCGAGACCGAGGGTTTCGAGAAGTATCTCGACAAGAAATTCACCGGCACCAAGCGCTTCGGCCTCGACGGCGCGGAATCCCTGATTCCGGCGCTGGAGCAGATCATCAAGCGCGGCGGCCAGCTCGGCGTGAAGGAAATCGTCATCGGCATGCCCCACCGGGGCCGGCTTTCCGTGCTCGCCAACGTGATGGGCAAGCCCTACCGCGCCATCTTCAACG
>JAVKCR010000221.1:0-15209 GCA_040222645.1 Rhodospirillales bacterium | reverse complement strand
GCTTGGGTTCCAGCGCCAGCGCCCGGGCGATAGCCGCCCGCTGCTGCTGACCGCCTGAGAGTTCGGCCGGATACTTTCGCGCCTGGTCGGCAATGCCGACACGGTCCAGAAGCGCCATGGCATGTGCCTCGGCAGCGGCCTTCGGCTTCTTCTTTGCATATCTGGGCGCCAGCGTGATGTTGTCGATGATCGACATGTGCGGGTAGAGCTCGAAATGCTGGAACACCATCCCGATTTCGGACCGGACGGCCGCGATATCCGGGCAGTTGCGGAGGCTCTGCCCGTCGAACAGGACGTCGCCCTCCTGGAACTCCTCCAGCCGGTTCACGCAGCGCAGAAGCGAGCTTTTCCCCGATCCGCTGGGGCCGCAGATGACGACGCATTTGCCGGCGTGGAAATCCGTCGTGATGCTATCCAGCGCTCTGTATTTCTCGTACCAGAGGCTCAGATCTGTGATCTTGACCAGCGGCTCGGTCATCGGGTCCTCACTTTTTTCTTCTCCAGGTATCGGGCCAGGCAGGACCCCGCGAAACAGACCGTGAAATAGACCATGGCCGCGAACAGGTAGAGTTCCACCGGCCGTATGGTTCGTTCGGTCACCAGAAACGTGCTGTTGAGGAATTCCCGCAGGCCGATCACATAGGCGATGGTCGTACCCTGGAAGATGATGATGCATTCGGTCACCAGCGCCGGCATCATGTTCCGCATGGCCTGCGGCAGAACGATCATCCGCATGACCTGGAAATAGGTCAGCCCGGTGGAAATCCCGGCCTGGATCTGGTTGCGATCGACGGACTGGATGCCGGACCGGATGATTTCCGTGAAGTAGGCCGAGAAGAACACCACGAAGGCAATCATCACCGAGGCGAAATCCCCCACCGGCCTGCCGATGATCAGCGGAACCAGGAAGAAGAACCAGAAAACGATGAGGATCAGCGGGTTGCTGCGCATGGCGTTGACGAAGGTCGCCGAGGGGTAGCGTATCCACCACCTGTTGCTGATGCGGCCGATTGCGATCACGCAGGCCAGCGGGAAACTGAGTGCGATGACAAAGATGGCCAACTGGAAACTTACCCATAGTCCCTTCATCAGGAACGGCAGGTTGGCGGGAATGACGGCCCAATCCATGCTCATGCCCTCATTTCTTCGCGATCAGCCCGGGGATTCGCAGACGGTGTTCGAGCCAGGTCATGAACAGCACGACCGAAGCCGTCGTCGTCATGTAGGTCAGGGAAGCGACCGTGTAGGCTTCGATACCCCGGAACGACCAGGCCTCGATGGATTTTGCCGCGCTGGTGATCTCGGCAACGCCGACCGTCAGTGTCAGGGCGGAATTCTTGAAGATGGTCAGGAATTCCGACGCTATTGTCGGGATCATCACCCGGAAGGCATAGGGAATGATGACGTGGCGGTACATCTGGATCTGGGTCAGTCCGGACGAGCGCGCCGCATCGAACTGGCCTTTCGGAATGGAGGAGATGCCGGACCTTATGTGCTCGGCGACCCGCGCCGCGGTGAACAGGGACAGCCCGATCAGTGCCGTCATGAACGGCACATGCGGCAGCCGGTTCCATGACAGCATCCAGTCGTGCGGTAGCAGCAATGGGAAGACGAAGAACCAGATGAAAAGCTGCACCAGGAAGGGAATGTTGCGGAAGAACTCGACATAGACCGTGCCGATGATCCGGAGCGTTCGCGACGGCGTCATCCGCATGGCGCCGATGACGATTCCCACCACGAGCGCGATGATCCAGGCCAGCAGCGACAGGTAGACCGTCGTCAGCAGACCCTCGATGATCCACTGCCGGTTCGGATCCTCCAGCAGCATCGACCAGTTGAAATCGTAGTTGATATCCATGCCGGCTATTCCGCGTCGTTCAGGCCGTGGAGCGCCTGGGCGATCCGCGCAAGACCGCGTTGAATCTCCGGCACGCCGGTTTTGAAGACAAACCGGATATGGCCTTCACCCATCGTGCCGAAGGCGGAGCCTGGAATGCTGGCGACCCTGGCCTCGTTAAGCAGGAAACGTGACGTCTCGACAGAACTCATGCCGAAACTGCGGATGTTCGGGAAGGCGAAGAAGGCGCCTTCCGGCCTGAAACAGGTCATGCCGGGGATACCACGCAATCCGGCGATCATGGCATCCCTCTGGACCTCGTAATTCGCCACGATCTCCGCGATCGGCAGGTCTCCCTCGCCGATGCCGGCGGCGATGGCGGCTTCCGCCCCGGCCTGGGCTGCCGTCGTCGGGCAGGACACAGCGTGAGTATGTATCGAGAGCATGCGATTGATGACGTCGGGCGGGGCGATCACCCAGCCGATCCGCCATCCCGACATGTTGTAGATCTTGCTGACGGTCCGCGCGGTGATCGTCATCGCGGGCATGCCGGGTAGCGACGCCATGCTGATGAAGGCGTTGCCGTCGTAAGCGAAATGGTCGTAGGCCTCGTCCATCAGGATGCGGAGACCGAATTCCTGCGCCACCGCCGCGATTTCCTGCAGTTCGTCGAGCGTGAGGCATCGGCCGGTGGGATTGTGCGGGTTGCAGAGTACCATCAGCCGGGTCCGGGCGGTAATCCGCTGGCGGAGACTGTCGGCTGTCGACCGGAAGCGGTTTTCCTCTGCCAGCGGGACGGTGACGGGCGTTGCGCCGGCAATCCGCACCATGGGGGCGAAACTGATCCAGCCGGGATCGTCGATCAGCACTTCGTCTCCCGGCCCGACGAGCGCCAGCAAGGCCGTCAGGATACCCTGCTTCGCCCCGACCGTGACGATGATTTCGGCGTCGGGATCTGCGTCGATTCCGTTCTCGGACCGCAATCTGTCGGCGATGGTCCGACGGAGATCCGGCAAGCCCCTGGGGTTCGAATAGAACTCGCCGACCGGACTGCTCATGGTTCGCGCGGCCACATCCCGGGCAATGGATGGCGTATGACCCTGCCTGCCGAAATCGATGATGTCGGCGCCGGCTTCGCGCAGGGCCTTCACCTCGGCAATGATCGCCAGCGACTGCGAGGATGTGATCATTCCCGTGCGCTCTGCAAACCCGGTCTCGCTCATCGAACTGTCCTTGGAGGCGGTGTCGGCGACACCCGGAATTTCTGAAGTCATGAACCCGCGCGCCATCAGGCCGGACGGTTCCGGTGCCTGGCAATCCTGACGTCGCGGGGAGAGGGGTCAAAGGAGCCGGAGACGATTACGTCCTCCGGCTCCGGTTGACCGTCGGCGGTGTTCAGTTCTTGGTCAGGAAGGTTTCTGAACCATAGGGGCATTGGCCGTGGATGATTGTCTTCAACTCGGCTGACTGGACGCGCGTATAGCCGGCCTTCGGTGCGTCGCCGGCAAACCATTCGTCATACAGCTTGTCATAGCCGCCGGTGACGATGAAGTAGCAAAGCGACTGGTTGACCATGTCACGCCAGTTCGAATCATTCTCCGGCAACAGGATGCCGTTCGGGATGCAGAACAGGTCGGGGCCACGAACATCCCAGGCTTTCGGGTCGGGTGATTTCCGCGCGATGCTGAGCAGGGTGTCGTCGAGCGTGACATGGGCATCGGTCTTGCCCTGGCTGAGGGCGATGAAACCGGTGGAATGCTTGTCGAACGTCACCACCTGGGCCGGCGGGTTGAGTTCCCCTGACTCGCCCATGGCAGTGATCAGGCGTTCCTCGACACTGCCCTTGGTAACGCCGATCCGTTTGCCGGCCATGTCCTTGGTGGCATGGATATCGCTACCGGCGGGGACCAGCTTCTTGACGCAGACGGCGTTGTTGATGGCGGAGAAGTCGATGACGTCTTCCCGGGCGATCGTGTTGCCGGTGGTGCCGAGCACCCAGTCGACGGTGCCGTTGACCACGAGCGGTATCCGGGTCTGGGGTGTGACCGGCTTGAATTCCAGTTCGAGCTTGGCATCGAGCTTCTGCTCGATGATGCCGTGCAAGGCCCGGCTCAGGTCCAGCGACCATCCGACCCAGTTTCCCTGGGCATCGATATAGGCGTAGGGCGGAGCTGATTCCCGCGTGCCGACAATGATCTTCTTGTCCCGCACGACCTTGTCGAGAACGCTTTCGGCATTTGCAACATGACTGGAGACAACCCCTGTGGCGGCCATGACCAGTATTGCTGGCAGCATCTTGAGTTTAGAATAACTCATCAAATTGATCCTTTCCCGGATGGCTAGAGACATTTCAGGCGAACAACACGCGACGACCTTGGTTTAAAGCTATGCCGTAACCGTGGCGCTATGCTAATTCAAAGACTCGAACGGTTAGTTGAGTAAAACTAAACTCAAGTAGCGAAATCGGGACAGGACGGGCTTTCGGCATGAAAATCTGGGGGGACGGAACGTGAGCAAGCTGCCGCCGTTGAGATCGCTCGCGGTTTTCGAAGCGGCGGCCCGGAACGGCAGTTTCTGGCGTGCCGCGGATGAACTGCACATCACCAAGTCCGCCGTCAGCCACCATATCAAGAGCCTTGAGCTGTTTCTGAAAACGCCGCTTTTCCTGCGACGCAGCAAGGGCGTTCGGCTGACGGTGGAAGGGGCGACCTACTACGAATCGATTCACGAGGCCTACCGGCATATCGACAACGGCACCCAGCGGTTCCTTGGCAGCCCGCAACGGGACATCCTGACCTTGCGCTGCGGAGTCAGCTTCGGGTATCGCTGGCTGACTCCGCGCCTGCCCCTGTTCCTGTCGGAATATCCGGGTATCGATCTCAGGGTGGTGACGCCGACGGCAAAGTTCGACACCAGGTTCGAGCCTGTGGATATCGAGATCCGGTATGGCGGCGACAGCCAGCCGGGCATGCATGTCGAGCCGTTGCTGGAAGAGAATGTGGTTCCCATGTGCAGCCCCGCCCTGTTGAAGGGCAGCGGCCTGCGTGAGCCCTCCGATCTCGGCAAGTTCAGGCTGATCGAATCGGAACTGAGCGATTTCTCATGGTCTTCCTGGCTTACCGCCAACCGGGTAGGCGTCAGGGACTTCTCACGGCTGCGCTTCGATAACATCATCCTCGCGCTGCAGGCGGCGGTGTCGGGTCTCGGCGTGGCGCTGGAAGGCGACTTCCTGGCCAGCGAGGAACTGGCCGCCGGCAGGCTGGTGATCCCGCCCGCATTGCGAGGCCTGGTCGCCCGGAAATCCCTGCGCAGCTTCATCGTGCCGGAAACCCAGGCAAAGACGGAAAAGGTTCAGCTGTTCCGTGACTGGCTGTTCCGCATGATCCGAGACTGAGCGCGGAGCCCGGCGCGACATCACGCTGCTGGAGATCGCCGGGCACCTTGACCGGGAGCACGGGCTGAAGGTGGCGCAGAGCACGGTGTGGCGCCTCCTCGACCGTCACGGGATGACCTTCAAGAAGCACCGCGCACGCCAGCGAACAGCAGCGTCCTGACGTCCTGAGGCACGGGCGGTCCCGGTTCGAGCAGCAGCCTGAGCTGAACCCGGACCGGCTGGTGTTCATCGGCTTCAACCCGATCGAGATGACCTTCCCCAAGCTCAAGGCCTTCCTCAGGAAGCATGCCCCGAGAACCGTCCCGGACCTCTGGGACACCATCGCCCGCGGCATCGACGCGATCTCTCCCGGAGAATGCATCAGCCACGTCGCCGCTGCAGGTTACGCCCGCGAATGATCGGAAACTGCTCTATCTCTCGATAAGCACATCCCTTCCGGCCTCAACATTCAACCTCAGCGGCGTCTCGTATGGACGGATGACCATTGTGGTCGGCAAGCCATGGCTATCGCGACTTTTCCGCCGGCCACGCCACAAGCACCAGCACCACAGCCGCAACCGCCACCAGCACCCCGTCCTGCATGAGGCCCAGCGTCCCGGCCCGGATGGCCTCCCAGGCCAGCAGGAATGCGGGGACGGGCAGCAGCCAGAGCGGGCCCGGGCTGCGGTTGAGCAGCAGCAGGGCCAGGGTTGCGGCCATCGTCGCGAGCGGCGTGACGCCGACGGCCTGTAGGGCGACAACGGCACCGCCGGAGAACAGGCCGACAAGGGGCCCGGCCAGGGCCGACAGAACCAGGACGGCCGTCGCCAGCCACTGCCGGAACGTCGCCAGCCGAGAGGCCGGCTGGAACCGGCCGGCGACCGCCCCCCAGATCATGACCAGCGCGGCCTGGAGAATCGCCGCCCAGCCCAGGTAGCGCCCGGCCCAGTTCAGCGGCTCGTAGCTCTGCCAGTAGAACCCGACGCCCAGCCAGAGCCAGATCGCGGCCAGCGCGACGGCGCCGATCCGCCAGACCGGCCGGCCGGCCCTTCCGCCCGCCACCAGCAACGCCGCGATGGCGAGGCAGGCCGCGATCTCGATCGCCAGATACGCATCGCGATACCCCGCCAGGAGATAGGCATAGACCTCTCCGGAATAGGGAATCACCCGGTTCACAGATCCTCCAGATGGGCGGCCATGCGGCGGCGTGTCGCCGCATCGGGCATCGGCCCTTCCATCGCGCGCATGTTCTCGTCCATGTGGGCCACCTCGGTCGTCGCCGGGATGGCGCAGGTGATCGCGGGATGCGAGATGATGAACTTCAGCAGGTATTGCGCCCAGCTATCGATTCCGAGCTCGGCCGCCCAGCCCGGGAGCGTCCTGCCGCGCAGCCGGTCGGGCAGGCTGCCGCCCCGGAACGGGCGGTTGGCGATGACGGCGATGCCGAGATCCGCGGCCATCGGCAGCAGGCGCTGCTCCGCCTCCCGGTCGACGATATTGTAGGTCAGCTGGACGAAGTCCGGCCTCGCCCGTTCCATGACCCGTGCCATCTCGGCGTGACGCGACCCGTGCGAGGTGGTGATCCCGACATACCGGACCCGTCCCCCGGCCTTCTGTTCCATCAGCATCGGAAGATGCGTCCCGGTATTCACCAGGTTGTGGACCTGCATCAGGCCGAACCTGTCGACACCCCAGAGCCGGAAGGAATCCGCGAGCTGCGCCGGGCCCTCGTCATCGGAGCGGGTCCAGATCTTGCTCGCGCTGAACAGGCCGGGCGTGGCGCCGAGCTGCTGGAAACAATGGCCGAGCACCGCCTCCGCCGTGCCGTACATCGGCGATGAATCGATCATCCCGCCGCCATGGGCGAAGAAGCGCCGCAGCACCTCGGTCCGCTGGGCGCGCAGGGCAGATACCTGTCCAACGTTGAAGGTGATCCAGGTGCCCATGCCGATCGCCGGCAGCGCCTCCCCGGTCGCCGGGATCACCTTTGTGAGTTTCGCACCGGATGCGGCGCCGACGCGCGGCAGGGCCATAGCGGCGGCGGTTGCCAGGCATCCGGCCAGAACCCGGCGGCGGCTGGCGGGGACAGTCATGGCATCCTCCTCGGAGGTCACGTCGTTCCTGTTGAGCCTGTCCTAGAGATAGGGACTGATTCTTCGATGTGCCAAGCTGCTGCCGGATAATCAGGGATAACCGGACTCGCATTGGATCAGCGTCACTTTCTTCGGACATATTGATACTTTGGTTGATTCAGGAGAGATGCCCCTCGTTTTCGGGATCTCCCATTGCGACCGAATCAGGCGATTTCCGGAACCGGCTTCGTCAGGCGTTCGCAGCAGGTACGTTTGCGAACGGGCACAAACAAACCGCAACGAATTCAGATGTTCCCCGACAAGGTCTCTGCTAATAGACTTCACACAACGAATCCGGCATCGAGGCAGAACGTGCGCATTTCAATAGGTGTAAAGATATTCGGCATCGCGGTGTTTCTCACCGGTGTCATGATCGTCGCCTCGGTGTTGTCGGAATCACGGGTGCGGGACGCCCAGATCCGCATCGACGTCTTGGCCGAGCATCTGCTGACACTCGCCGACAAGTCCGGCGACCTCAAGGTCATCGCGCTGGAGGAGAAGTTCGAATTCCGCGAAATCGTCGCGTCAGAGAATTCCGGAAATGCCGAACAGGAACAGCATGCCACGCAACTCTACGAGGATTACTACCGGAAATTCAAAGTCATTGCCGAGGAAATGCGCATCGAGATCGAGGAAGGCATCCGCATCCTCCCGACCGCGGAGCGAAAACTCGAACTGTCGAACATCAGGCTGCATCTGGAATCGATCGTCGCCGCGCACGAGCAGTTGCATACGCTGATTCTCCGCATCATCGCCCGGCATGCCGAAGGGAACGAGGCGGCCAAGACCGAACTGGTCAGCCTTTTCGAGGAAGCGGACGAAGCCTTCCTGGCGGCGGACGACGTACTGTCGACAGAGATCCGGGACGTGGTCCATTCGGTCGCGTTGAAGGCACAGGAAGCGGAGCGGGAGGCGATCGCCTTCGAGCATGTCGTTACCGGGTCCGCGGCACTGCTCGGCCTGCTGCTTGCCGCCTTCATGACCCAGGCCCTGCTGATTCCGATCCGGAGACTGCGCCGGGCGTCGATGGCCATCAAGGAAGGCAACTTCACGCAGCGCATCGAGATCAGGGGCAACGATGAACTGGCGGACCTGTCGGATACTTTCAACGGGATGATCGAGCAGCTCCAGCAGAAGGAACGGACGGAGGCCGTGTTCGGCCGCTATGTCGATCCCCGGGTTATCCAGAAGCTGGTCGACGATACCGGCGACGACGCCGAGGACATCGCGGCGGCGGGCCGGCAGGAAGCCACCATCTTCTTCTCCGACATCGCCGGCTATACCGGCATCAGCGAGAGGCTGACGCCGGCCGGGCTGGTCAATCTCATGAACGAGTATTTCAACATGGCCGGGGTGCCGATCTCGGAAACCGGCGGCATCCTGGACAAGTTCATCGGCGATGCGGTCATGGCCTTCTGGTCCCCGCCCTTCACGCCCGCCGACGAGGTTGCCCGGCTCGGCTGCAAGGCCGCCATCGGCGAGGCCAGGATGATGGAGGAGTTCCAGAAACGCCTGCCGGACATCACCGGGATCAGGGTCGGCGCGCCGAAGATCAGCATCCGGATGGGACTGGCGACCGGCGACGTCATCGTCGGATCGATCGGGTCTTCCGACAAGCGCAACTTCACGGTCATCGGCGACACGGTCAACCTCTCCTCCCGTCTCGAGGGCGTCAACAAGTTCTACGGCACCCAGACGCTGATCTGCGATCGGACACATGCCCTGATGGGCAACGGCTTCACCACCCGCGAGATCGACAACCTTGCCGTGAAGGGCAAGGACGAATCCGTCAGGATCCACGAATTGGTCTGTGAAGGCGCGCCGCCCCCCGCCACCGCCGAGGCCTTCGAGGCCTTCGCCGAGGGTCTCAAGCGCTATCGACAGTGTGACTGGGAGACCGCCGCCGCCCGCTTCGAAGACTGCCTCAGGGCAAAGCCGGACGATTCCCCCGCCCAGGTGTTCCTGAAACGCATCGAATTGCTGAAGTCAAAGCCGCCGGGCGCGGACTGGGACGGCGTGTGGCGCATGGACTCGAAGTGAGGTGACGGCGCATCCGGCATATGCCGCCGGATCGCCTCCTTTCCGGAAGGGTCTAGGGCTTGAGGAATTCTGCACGGAACCCGCCAGAATCAGGATCGAAATGGGTTATGACGCCGACCATCTGCCAGGGTGAAGCCTCCCTGATTTCCCTGGGAAGAACGTCTGTATCAACGGCCGTCAGAAGCACGACCCCGAACCGGCCATCACAGTTCTCAAGCGCATGGCGCAGATGTTCCTTTCGCTTCTGGTTGCCCCTGTAGGTCGACCAGGTGGCGATGTCCTTGTGTTTGCGGCAATCGAAAACCGGTCTGCTCCGGTCAGTGTAGTCCAGTTCGTCGCGCCAGATCGAGATCGCAACCTTGTTGCCGTCCGGGCTGACTGCCGACCAGTCGGACCGCGGATTCTGGAGTTTGGTGCCTAGAGAGGCAAAGGATCTGGCGAAGTTCTTGCTCATCCCGGATTCAGTATCATCCCGGTTCATTCAGCAGTCCATCCCCCTCACGCGAACCGCTTCGCCCCTGCGACGCAGGCGACCACGGCGGCGGTGACCGCGAGCATCGGCCAGGTGACGCTTTCGCCGAGCAGCAGGGCGGCGAGCAGGAAGCCGAAGAAGGGCTGGAGCAGCTGCAGCTGGCCGACGCCCGCGATGCCGCCCAGCGCCAGCCCCCGATACCAGAACACGAAGCCGATCAGCATGCTGAAGGCGGTGACGTAGAACAGCCCCGCCCAGGGCGCCCAGCCGATGGCGCCGAAACCGTCCGGCATGGTGGCGAGCGCCAGCGCCGCCATCGCGGGCAGCGCCAGCAGCAGCGCCCAGCAGATCACCTGCCAGCCGCCGAGACGGCGCGCGAGCCTGCCGCCCTCGGCATAGCCCAGCCCGCAGGCGAGGATCGCGCCGACCATCAGCAGGTCGCCGGCGAGCGAGAGTTCCGAATCCTGCACCAGCGCGTAGCCCGCGACCAGCGCGCTGCCGCCCAGCGAGAAGGCCCAGAAAGCCGGCTTCGGGCGTTCGCCGCCGCGGATGACGCCGAAGATCGCGGTGGCCAGCGGCAACAGCCCGATGAAGACGATGGAATGCGCCGCCGTGACATCCTGCTGCGCCAGCGCGGTCAGCAGCGGGAAGCCGAGCACCACGCCCAGCGACACGATGACCAGCGGGCCGAGATCGCCGCGCGCCGGCCGCGACTGGCGCAACGCATACAGCAGGGCCGCCCCGATCAGCGCCGCCCCGGCGGCACGGGCCGAGGTCAGGAACAGCGGGCCGAAATCGCCCACCGCCACGCGGGTCGCCGGCAGCGACCCGGAGAAAATCAGGATACCGAGCAGCCCGCTGCCCCAACCCGCATTCATCGACATGGCTCTCAACTCCTCTCTGGTTGCCGCCTGTCTAGGACTTCGGGGCTGGCGGTGACAGCGACGGATCAATACAATCAGATAGAACTGTACTGTTACGATAAGCCATACGGAGCAGCTCGAGATGATGGAGCGCGACACCCGCACCGGCATGGTGATGGCCGATATCCGCCGACGCATCGCCGCGCGCACGCTGACGCCGGGCGAGAAGCTGCCCTCCATCCGCCGGCTGGCGGCGCGCCTCGGCGTCTCGCCCTCGACGGTGGTCGAGGCCTATGACCGGCTGGTGGCCGACGGCGCGATCCGGTCCCGTCCCGGCTCCGGCTTCTATGTCTGCGGGACGGCGGCCCCGCTCGATCTCGCGGAGGTCGGCCCGAAGCTCGACCGGGAGATCGACCCCTTCTGGGTATCGCGCCAGTCGCTCGATGCGCCGCCCGGCATGTCGATGCCCGGCTGCGGCTGGCTGCCGGCGGACTGGATGCCGGAGACGGCGATCCGCAAGGCGCTCCGGCAACTGGCGCGGAGCGACGGCGCGATCCTGACCGAATACGGCTCGACGCGCGGTTCGGCGCGGCTGCGACGGCTGATCGTCCGCCAACTGGCCGGGGAAGGCCTGCCGGTGGAGCCGGAGAACCTGATGCTGGCGGGGTCCGGCACCCAGGCGATCGACCTGATCTGCCGCTTCCTGCTCCGGCCCGGTGACATCGTGCTGGTCGACGACCCCTGCTACTTCAACTTCCATGCGCTGCTGAAGGCGCACCAGGTCAGGGTGGAAGGCATTCCCTACAATCCGGACGGCCCCGACATCGAGCGGCTGAACGCGGTTCTCGAGGCATCCCATCCACGGCTCTACATCACCAACTCGGCGCTGCACAACCCGACCGGCGCCACCATCTCGCCCAGGATCGCGCACCAGGTGCTGACCGCAGCGGCCAGGCACGACCTGGTCATCATCGAGGACGACATCTTCGCCGGCTTCGAGCCCGATTCCTCGCCCAGGCTCGCCGCGCTGGACGGACTGGAACGGGTGATCCGTATCAGCAGTTTCTCGAAGACGCTGTCCGCCGCCATGCGCTGCGGCTACATCGCCGCCCGGCGCGACTGGGTCGAGGCGCTGGTCGACCTGCAGGTGGCGACGGCCTTCGGCGGGCCGAGCCCGGTTTCGGCCGAACTGCTCTCGGAAATGCTCGCCGACGGCGGCTACCGCAAGCATATGGATGCGCTCCGCCTGAAACTCGCCCGCTATCGCCGCTCCATGGCGGACCGGCTCGCAGAGATCGGCATCCGACCCTGGCTGATGCCGCGCGGCGGCTTCTATCTCTGGTGCATGTTGCCGGACGGGCTGGACGCCGCCGACGTCGCCCGCCGGGCGCTGGAGGAGAAAGTGGTGCTGGCGCCGGGCAACGTGTTCTCGCCCACCCGGTCCAGCACCGGCTTCATGCGCTTCAATGTCAGCCAGATGGACGCCCCCTCGCTGTTCGGGGTGCTCGACCGCAGCCTCAGGCCCGGCTGACGGCGGGCCGCATCGCCCGTTGGCCGAGCCAGAAGCTGGCCATCACCACGCCGACACCCGCAAGTTGCGGCGCGCTCAGGTCCTGGCCGAGCACGATCCAGCCAAGCAGCAGCGCGGTCACCGGGCTCATCAACCCGAGCAGGGAGACCACCGGCGCCTCGATGCGGGCGACGCCGCGGAACCAGATGTAGTAGGTCAGGGCCGCGCCCGGCAGGCCGAGATAGAGGTAGCCGGCGAGGTTCTCGAGGCTCGGCGACGGCAGCGCCGGTTCCAGCGCGAAGGCCAGCGGCGCCAGCAGCAGCCCGCCCGCCGCCAGTTGCCAGGCGGTGAAGGTGAGCATCGGCACGGCGGGCTGCCACCGGCGGGTCAGCACCGTGCCGATGGCCATCGAGAGCGCACCGCCGATTCCGGCGGCAACACCGATGGGATCGAGCGCCGCCTCCGGGGTCAGCACCAGCAGCGCCACCCCGCCGATGCCGGCGAGCGCAGCGGTGACGGACAACAGCTTCAAGGGCGTGCGCAACACCGCATGGGAAAGGAACACCACGGCCAGCGGCTGCATGGCGCCGACGGTCGCGGCGACGCCGCCCGGCAGCCGGTAGGCGGCGACGAACAGCAGTGCCCAGAAGATCGTGAAATTGAGTCCGCCGAGCAGGAACACCCGTCCCCACCAGCCGCGTTCCGGCAATTGCCGGACGATCAGCAGCAGCAACAGCCCCGCCGGCAGCGCGCGCAGCATGGCCACCGTGACGGGGTAACCGTCAGGCAGGAATTCCGTGGTGACGAGATAGGTGGATCCCCAGACCGCCGGGGCGGCGGCCGTGAGGAGAAGGTCGAATTGCCGGGTCATGTGACGGCTCCGTTATTTATCTTGATATCAAGATACAATTGTTCGTCTTGACGTCAAGATAGATTCGGGCGATTCTTTTCCGCATGGATCACATCGACAGAATCGTCGCGCAATGGAACCGGGAACGGCCCGATCTCGATGTCGGGCCGATGGCCGTCATCGGGCGCGTCACCCGCCTTGCCGCGCTGCTGCGCGCGGAGATGGAGAAGACCTGGGCGCTCTACGGGCTGAACGCGGCGAGCTTCGACGTGCTGGCGACCTTGCGCCGCGCCGCGCCGGAGGACGGGCTGACGCCCGGCGACCTGCTGGCCGAGACCATGGTCACGTCGGGCACCATGACCAACCGTATCGACCAGCTGGAAAAGGCCGGTCTCGTCGAACGCCGGCGCAACCCGGAAGACGGCCGGGGCTATTTGATCCGGCTGACCTCGAAGGGGTTCGCGCAGATCGACGCCGCCGTCGGCGAGCATGTGGAGACGCAAAAGCGGCTGGTCGCGGGGCTCACCCCGGAACAGCGCACCGCGTTCGATGCGCTGACGAAAGCCTTCCACGATTCCATCGACCCGCCCGCGGACTAGCCGCCCGCCGCCATCTTCGCGATCGCCTGCATCAGGCGCAGGATCTCCGGCGCCGGGTCGGGGGCCGGCAGCACCGCGTGATAGGCCCGCCGGGTCGTCACCGGCCGGCCGGTCGGGGCGACGAGCTGGCCGGAGGCCACGAGATCGTCGACGAGACCGCGCCAGCCGAGCGCGAGGCCGCGTCCGGCCAGCGCCGCCTGCAGGACGATCTGGTAGGTGGACGACCAGGATTGAGCGCCGGAGGGTCGCCAGTCGAGACCGCATTCCATCGCCCAGTCGCGCCAGCCGAGCCAGGCGCCGGGCACCGGCGGGTCGTTATGGATCAGCGGCAGGTCGAGCAGGCGTTCGGGGTCGCGCGCCTCCGGATGGGCGGCGAGAAAGGCCGGCGAGCAGACCGGTTCCACCACCTCGCCGAACAGCGGCACCGCACCGGCGGGCAAATCTTCCGGCAGCGCCAGCACGAAGGCGATGTCGCTGTCGCGGAAATGCCGTTCCGGCGACAGGTGGCCGGAATTGATCTGCAGATCGATGGCATCCAGCGTCTCGCCGAGATCGGCCAGCCTGGGCATCAGCCAGAAGGCGCCGAAGGCGAAATCCATCGACAGCCGGATGCGGCGATGCGCATCGGCCTGGCGGAAGCCGTCCACCACCTCGCGGATGCGGGCCAGCGAGGCGCTGACCGCCTCATGCAGCACCTCGCCGTCCGGCGTCAGCGTGACACCCCGGTGACGGCGCTCGAACAGGCGGCGGCCCACTTTCTCTTCCAATAAACGGATACGATGGCTGAAGGCCGGCTGCGACAGGCCGAGTGCCGCCGCGGCCGCGGTAAAATTTCCGGTTTCCGCCGCTTTCTCGAATGCCACGAACTGCGCGTAGTCGAAATTGTCATTCACCATTTGAATGGCTGTAATCCAGCCGGGCCACCTTCACAACGTTGAAATCGGTCTCTAGCCTGTCTGCTTCGGGGAAACGATCATCATCGGGGAGGCAGCCATCCATGCCGGGCAAGGGCATGAACATACTCATCGTCATGGCCGACCAGCTGACGCCCTTCGTGCTCGGCTGCCATGGCGGACAGGCGATCACCCCGAACATCGACCGGCTGGCGGCGGACGGCCTGCGCTTCGACGCCGCCTATACCAACTCGCCGCTCTGCACCCCGGCGCGCTACTGCGTCATGACCGGCCAGCTCGTCTCGCGTACCGGCGCCTGGGACAACGCCGCCTACATGCCGAGCGTGACGCCGACCTTCGCGCATTACCTCCGCATGATGGGCTACCGCACCTCGCTGTCGGGCAAGATGCATTTCGTCGGCCCGGACCAGCTGCACGGCTTCGAGGAACGGCTGACCACCGACGTCTACCCGGCGGATTTCGGCTGGGTACCGGACTGGACCAAGCCGGACGAGCGCATCGACCTCTGGTATCACAACATGTCGTCGGTGGTGCAGTCGGGCCCGGCGGCGGTGACCAACCAGCTCGATTACGACGACGAGGTCGGCGCGCTGTCGCTGCGCTGGCTCTACGACACCGC
>JAVKCR010000220.1:0-6310 GCA_040222645.1 Rhodospirillales bacterium | reverse complement strand
GAGATCGACCCGGCCTCGCTCGCCATGCTGCGCTACACCATCGGCGCGTTCTGCCTGCTGCCGGCCTGCCTGGCGGTGCGGCGCGCCCGCATCCCGCTGCGCGACCTGCTGCCCATCTCGGTGCTCGGCATCCTGCAGTTCGGGGTGCTGATCGCGGTGATGAACTGGGGTCTGCAGCTGATCCCCTCCGGCCGGGCCTCGGTGATCTTCTCCTCCTTCCCGCTGCTCACCATGCTGTTCGCCGCCCTGCTCGGGCGCGAGACGCTCGGCATCAACCGCACCATCGGGGTGCTGCTGACCATGGCCGGGGTCGCGCTGGCGCTGTTGCCGAAGCTGATGGCGGAAGGGCTTGCCGGCGGCGACTGGCGCGGCGAGGCCGCCCTGCTGGCCAGCGCGGCGACCGGGGCGCTCTGCAGCGTGCTCTACCGGCCCTATTTGCAGCGCTACCCGACGGTGCAGGTCTCGACCATCGCGATGGCGGCATCGGTCGTTTTCCTCGCCGCCTTTGCCGCCGGCGAGGGCTTCTTCACCAACCCGCCGGCGCTGGGCGCTTCCGGCTGGACCATCGTCGGGCTGATCGGGCTGTCGTCCGGGGTCACCTACTTCCTCTGGCTATGGGCGCTCGGCAAGGCATCGCCGACGCGGGTGACGATCTTCCTCGGTCTCGGTCCGGTGACCGCGACCGGGCTCGGCTGGGCGCTGCTCAACGAACCGGTGGGGCTGGTGTTCCTGAGCGGGGTGGCGCTGGTGATCGCCGGAATCTGGGTTGCCCACCGCAAGCCGCGGGCGCCGGTGATGCCGGCGACCTGAGCCACCGTATTTCGCTCCGGGGGGTTCATTTGCAGGCCGCAGATGTTATTTATCCTGAGGGACAAGATCCGGAGAGTAACGCCCGATGGAATTCGACGCCCTCCTGCTGTCACGCCTGCAATTCGCGGCAACGATTGCCTTCCACATCCTGTTCCCGTCCTTCACCATCGGGCTGGCCAGCTGGCTGATGGTACTGGAATGGCGCTGGCTGAAATCGCGCGACCCGGTCTGGCGCAACCTCTTCATGTTCTGGTCGAAGGTCTTCGCGGTGTCCTTCGGCATGGGGGTCGTCTCCGGCGTGGTGATGAGCTACCAGTTCGGCACCAACTGGTCCGGGCTGACGGCGGCGGCCGGCAACATTCTCGGTCCCCTGCTCGGCTACGAGGTGCTGACCGCCTTCTTCCTCGAGGCCGGCTTCCTCGGCATCATGCTGTTCGGCTGGGACCGGGTCGGCGAGAAGCTGCATTTCACCGCCACCTGCATGGTCGCCATCGGCACCCTGATCTCGACCTTCTGGATCATCTCCGCCAATTCCTGGATGCAGACGCCCGCCGGCTTCGAACTGCGTGACGGCGTGTTCATCCCCGTCGACTGGTGGGAGGTGATCTTCAACCCCTCCTTCCCGCTCCGGCTCGCCCACATGGTGCTGGCCGCCTTCCTGACGACCGCCTTCACCATCGGCGGCATCGCCGCCTGGTATGTCCGGCGCGGCGACATCGGCACCGGCGCGCGGCGCACGCTGGCCATGGCGGTGATCTTCGCCGGGCTTGCCGCCCCGCTGCAGATCGTCATCGGCGACTTCCACGGCCTCGACGTGAAGGAGCACCAGCCGGCCAAGCTCGCCGCCATGGAAGGCCACTGGGACAGCGAGGAGAGCCCGGTGCCGTTCCGCGTCTTCGCGCTGCCGAGCGAGGCCGACGAACGGAATTACTACGAGCTCTCGATTCCCTATCTCGGCAGCCTGATCCTCGACCACTCGCTCGACGGCAAGGTCACCGGGCTCGACGCCTTCGCCGCCGAGGACCGTCCGCCGGTCGCCATCGTGTTCTGGAGCTTCCGGATCATGGTCGCCATCGGCACGCTGATGGCGCTGACCGGGCTCCTCGGCCTCTACCTGCTGGCCCGCGGCAGGCTGTTCACCTCGCGCCCCTTCCACGCGCTCTGCATGCTGATGACGCCGGCCGGCTTCGTCGCCGTGCTGGCCGGCTGGGTGACGACGGAGGTCGGGCGTCAGCCCTATGTCGTCTACGGCTACCTGCGCACGGCGGATGCCGTCTCGCCGGTATCCGCGGGCAGCGTCGGCTTCTCGCTCGCCGCCTTCATGGTGGTCTACACCATCGTGTTCGGTGCAGGTACCTGGTACATCCTGCGCCTGCTGGCCAGCGGCCCGGACGCCGTCAGCGCCGGCGAGGCCGCCACCTTCAGCCGCGCCAAGGGCCCGATCGCCCGTGCGCTCGCGGGAGACTGAGTGATGGAGATGCTCTATGGCTGGATGCCGCTCATCTACACCGCGATCATCGGTATCGGAATCTTCATGTATGTCTGGATGGACGGGTTCGACCTCGGCGTCGGCATCCTGTTCAACGCGGCGCCCACGGAAGAAGACCGCGATATCCTGATGAACTCCATCGCGCCGGTCTGGGACGGCAACGAGACCTGGCTGGTGCTCGGCGGCGGCGCGCTGCTGGTCGCCTTCCCGATGGCCTACTCGATCCTGATGCCGGCCTTCTACATCCCGCTCACCATCATGCTGCTCGGCCTGATCTTCCGCGGCGTCGCCTTCGAATTCCGCTTCAAGGCGACCCGGGCGAAGCGTTTCTGGAACCTCGCCTTCGGCATCGGCTCGCTGACCGCCGCAATCGCCCAGGGCATGGTGCTCGGCGCCTATGTCGGCGGCATCGAGGTGGCGGACGGCCGCTTCGCCGGCGGCGCCTTCGACTGGGTGACGCCGCTCGCTGTCGTCACCGGCTGCGCGGTGGCCTGCGGCTACACCCTGCTCGGCGCCACCTGGACGGCGATGAAGACGGAAGGCGCGTTGCAGGACTGGGCCTTCGCCATCGCGCGCCGGATGTGCCTCGGCGTGGTGATCTTCATGGCGGTGGTCTCCATCGGGACCGCGTTCACGCGCCGCGAGATCGCCGACCTCTGGTTCTCCTGGCCGAACGTGGCGCTGCTGGCCCCGGTGCCGATCACCGCCGCCATCGCCGCCGCGATGCTGGTGCGTGCCGTCATGCAGCGCCGCGAGATCGCGCCCTTTGTGCTGACCCTGGTGCTGTTCGCGCTCGGCTATCTCGGGCTCGGCATCTCGCTCTGGCCGACCATCATCCCGCCCGACATCGATATCTGGCAGGCGGCAGGCGATCCCGGCGCGCAGGGTTTCCTGCTGGTCGGCGTGGTCTTCCTGCTGCCCTGCATCCTTGGCTATACCGCCCTGACCTACTGGATCTTCCGCGGCAAGGTTCGCGCCGATGGCGGATACCACTAAGGCATCGTCCGGGCGCTGGCGTCGCCTCGCCTGGTTCGCCGGGCTGTGGCTCGCCGGGGTCGCGGTCGTCGCCGCGCTCTCCTACCTGCTCCGCTGGTGGATGTTCGCCGGCTGATGGAAATCATGGCCTGTTCACCCGCGCTGGCGTAAACAGGCCGATACATGATTCCGGAGGATAGAGAGATGTCGGACGTGCGGATCGAAAGCGATTCGATGGGCAGGATCGAGGTGCCGTCGAAAGCCTACTGGGGCGCGCAGACGCAGCGCTCGATGGAGAATTTCCGGATCGGCGAGGAGAAGATGCCGATCACCCTGATCCATGCCTTCGGCATCCAGAAGAAGGCCGCCGCGCGCGCCAACATGAAGCTCGGCAAGCTGCCGGTGGATATTGGCGAGGCGATCTGCGAGGCCGCCGACGAGGTGATCTCCGGCTCCCTCGACAGCCATTTCCCGCTCAGCGTCTGGCAGACCGGGTCGGGCACCCAGACCAACATGAACCTCAACGAGGTGATCGCCAACCGGGCCAACGAACTGCTCGGCGGCCAGCGCGGCGCGAAATCGCCGGTGCATCCGAACGACCACGTCAACATGAGCCAGTCCTCCAACGACAGCTTCCCGACCGCCATGCATATCGCGCTCGGCATCCAGGGCAGCCAGACCCTGATGCCGGATCTCGAGACCATGCAGAAGGTGCTGGAGGACAAGGCCGAGGAATTCGCCCATATCGTCAAGATCGGCCGCACCCACCTGCAGGACGCCACCCCGCTGACGCTGGGCCAGGAATTCTCCGCCTACGCCATGCAGGTCGAACAGAATGTCGGCCGGCTCGACAAGGCGCTGGTGCAGGTATGGCAGTTGACCCAGGGCGGCACCGCCGTCGGCACCGGGTTGAATTCACCGGCCGGGTTCGACAAGGTTTTCTGCGAGGAAGTGGCCGCCATGACCGGCCTGCCCTTCCTGCCGGTGCGCAACAAGTTCTACGCAATGGCCAGCCATGACGCGCTGGTCAACCTCTCCGGCAAGCTCAATACCATCTCGGTGACGCTGACCAAGATCGCCAACGACATCCGCCTGCTCGGTTCCGGTCCGCGCTCCGGCCTTGGCGAGCTTGAACTGCCGGCCAACGAACCCGGTTCGTCGATCATGCCGGGCAAGGTCAACCCGACCCAGTGCGAGGCGGTGACCATGGTCGCCACCAAGGTGATGGGCAACCATACCACCGTGACCTTCGCCGGCGCGTCGGGCCATCTCGAACTCAACGTGTTCAAGCCGGTGATGGCCTATTGCCTGCTGCAGTCGATCCGCCTGCTCTCCGACGCGATCCGCAGCTTCACCGACAATTGCCTGCGCGGCCTGAAGGCCAACGAGGCGCGCATCGCCGAGCTGGTCGCCAACTCGCTGATGCTGGTCACCGCGCTCAACCCGCATATCGGCTACGACAATGCGGCGAGGATCGCCAAGCAGGCGCACGCCGACGGCACCACGCTGAAGGAAGCCGCCCTCGCGCTCGGGCTCGTCTCGGCCGAGGATTTCGATGCCTGGGTCGATCCCGCGAAGATGATCGCGCCGGAAGGCTGACAGGCGCCCCGCCATGCTCTCCGATCCCGGGCTGCTTGCCGGCTTCCTCGTCACGGTGACCGCCATCATCGTCGCGCCGGGGCCGGATTCGATGCTGATCATCCGCAATGCACTGGTCTCCGGCCGCGATGTCGGGCTGGCGACGCTGGCCGGCGTGCAGGCGGGTCTCGTCGGCCACACCCTGCTGGCCGTCCTCGGGGTCTCGGTGGTGATCGCCTCATCGCCGTTGCTGTTCCGGGGCGTGGCGATTGCCGGGGCCGGCTACCTCGCCTGGCTCGGCATGCAATGTTTCCGCCCCGCGGGGGCGCTGAAGGTGGGCACCGGCGCCACCGTCACCGCGTCGCGGGGTTTTCGCGACGCCATGGTCACCAACCTGCTCAATCCCAAGGTGATCATGCTCTATCTCGCGCTGCTGCCGAACTTCCTCGTGCCCGATGCCGGCGACATCACGCTGCAGCTCGTCGTCATGTCGGCGATGATGCTGGTCATCAACACGATCTGGCAGGGGCTGCTGGTCGCCGCCGCCGACCGCGCCCGGGCCTGGCTGTCGAGGCCCGCGGTACAGACCGGCATCAACCGCGCCACCGGCCTCGTGCTGATCACCTTCGCCTGCCTGATGCTGTGGGAGCACCTGCTGGCGGGCGGGTGAGGCTTCCTACCCGCCAACCTCTCAAAAACCATCGTCATCCCAAACTCGATTTGGGATCCATGCCTGAGCGATCGCCCAGTGCAAGAACAGCGCAGAACGTGCGCCCCCTTGGTCGATGAAAAGCTCAGGCATGGCTCCTGACTTTCGTCAGGATGACGTGGTTGGTCTTTGGGAAAAGCCTCCCCCAAATCGTCATCCCGGATGGCGCGCAGCGACAGTCCGGGTCCTCCTGAATCCGCGTCTACCGCCCGAGGTCCCGGGTTCCGCCTGCGGCGGCCCCAGGATGATGGTGTGGAGAGCCCGTTGCAGGGGAAAGGTCTGCCTACCCGACAACCTGCCCGTAGAGGTAGTAGCAGCCCAGCAGCGCGCCGCAGGTGACCACGAACATCCGCAACAGCTTCACCGGAACGCGCCGCGCGCCGATCACGCCGATGAACCCGCCGGCGATGGAGGATGCCGTGATCACAGCCGCCGCCGGCCAGTCGATCACGCCCTCGATCAGGAACAGCACGATGGCGCCGGCCTGGATGAAGATCGAGAACAGGTTCTTGCAGGCGTTCGCCGTGCGGTAATCCTCACCGAACACCAGCACCAGGGCGGCCAGCATGATGATCCCCATGCCGGCGCCGAAGAAACCGCCATAGGTCGAGGTGACGAACTGGATGGTGATCACCATGATGGCGGCCACCGCCGCCGACTTGCCTTCGCGGAAGCGGATCGAAATGCGGGCCAGCCGCGGGCCCATGGCGAACAGGGCGGTGGCGAGGAACAGCAGCCACGGCACCATC
>JAVKCR010000219.1:0-9150 GCA_040222645.1 Rhodospirillales bacterium | reverse complement strand
GCGAGCGCGGTCGCGAAGATCAGCGGAACCAGGATGGCGAAGGCCAGCCAGAGCCGCCCATGCACCCGCCGCGGCGGGGCGTGGCGCAATTGCCAGTCGTCGCGACCGGTCTCCAGCACCCACCAGCGCCAGAGCACCAGCGGCCAGAGCAGCATCACGCCGGGCGCGATCAGCGGCCGGAAGATCCAGGCGCCGCGCGCATCTTCATCGATCCGCCCCATGCCGATTGTCAGGAAGGCGGCCGCGGTGACCGCGCCGGTGATGCCCCAGGCCCAGGCAAGATCGATGATGGTGGCGGCAATCTGCATGTTGTTCGGTCTTCCCGGCCGGAATCGGGACTGGAATGCGAGGATCACGGCGGGAATGCCTCGCTGGTTGACCTTACTACAGAAAGTCCGGGGCGGGGAGAATGCCGGCCAACAGAGTTGTGATCGGCAGGCGCCGTCATCCCATTGCGTACGCCGCAGCGGAGATTGTTGCACTGCAACAATTTCGCCATTGATATGTCAGCAATGCTGACTAATATATGGCTCAAGAACAGCAGCGAACCGAGACTGCGCGAAGGGAGGGCAACACATACACACAGGAGTTAGCTATGTGGCCCTACACTGAGACCGAATCCGACTGGACCTCGACCCATGCGACGCATTTCGAGAATGGACAGCCGATCACCCCGACCCCCGAAATGATCGAGTACTACATCAATCGCGGCCATTCCATGCGTGCGATGGCGCTGCGCGCCTTCGTCACGGAAGCCTGGAATGCCGGGAAGAAGCTGGTGTCGAACCGGCTTCGGGCCCACGCCGCCCGCAAGCTCGCGCACCACTGACGGCGTCCTGGCCGGCGCTGCCGACAAGGCGGCGCCGGCTACAGATGCAGCGTGAAGATCTTTGTCACCGCGATGGTGGTCAGTTCGATATAGAGAATCATCGCCGACAACATGCCGTAGCGCTGGATGTCGCTCATCAGTTTCGATTTCCGGCGCCGGGCGGCGGTCGAGAATGCGCCCCATTTCGAGGTCACGTAGTCGATCTTGGAATGTTCGACGCCCTGCCACCATTGCAGGCTGAGGATCACCCCGACGCTGGCCAGGCTGAAGATCCAGACCATGGCGAGCAGATATTTCGTGACCGTGGGGTCCTGCCAGTCGGTGACGTGGCCGAAGGCCGTGACCGCGATGGTGCCGGCCGAGAAGTAGGATACCGACCGCCATTGCTGGGTCTTGGCGAAGCGTATGTTTTCGGAGGCGTCCTTGTAGACCGCGAGAAATTCCGCATGGGTCCGCTCATTGAGTTCGCTCGGCCGGTCTTCCGACGGGTTCAGCGGATTCTCGGTTTCCGTGGTTTCCTGACGTGCCATCCCGATTCTCCTTTTCGTGACCGACCGGCGGCTTCCTATCCGATATAACGGTGCGACTTTACCTTCGCGTCCTGCGGCGCGAGGCCGAACTTCTTCTTGAAGTAGAGGCCCGCAGCCTCCTTCTTCTTCTCAAAGTACCCCCGCTGGACATACATGCCCTTGCTCTGCCGTATCGGAGAGAGAACGTAGCGGGACTTGTCGATGAACCGCTGGGATTCCTTGATCAGCGGGTCGAGATGCTTCTTCTTGTTGTTCTCCGCATCCATCATCCAATTGTCCATCAGGATGTTGTCGCAGAGGATGTTGAGAACGTTCGAGGTGGTGTTGTTGGCGAGGTAGTAGCAGCCGAGCAGCGGCGAGATCTCGAAGATGTTCGAGGTTAGCGTATTGCCCGGATTGTCCCGCAGGATCGCGTTGATCTTCTTCATCTCCTTGTACTTGGCGGCGAAGATTACCACTTTCTGGCAGGTCCGCGCCGCGGCGGCCACGGCCGACGTCGCCGGGCCGGTTGCCGCGCCGAGGTCGGCAAAGAGACCGGCGGTGGAGACCGCGAATTGCGCCGAGTGGGTGGTGGCGAGGCCGGCATGTTCCGCCGAGCTTTCCTGAAGCAGGCGCTGCACGGCAAGGCAGGCGTCGCGGGCGTTGCCGGGCAGGATGAAGGGCATGTGCTTCTTCACCTGGCGTGACTTGTGGAATTCCTGGGCCGCCTTGCCCCACTCCTTGATCATGTTCTTGCCGCTCTTCAGCTGCTGCACGATGGGCAAGGCGCCGGAGATGAAGTCGGTCAGGAAGTCGAGACCGATCTCGGCGATGATGTCGGGCAGGTCGACCGCGTCGAACAGCTCGAACAGCAGTTTCAGGACGCCGTCGAAACCGGGAATCTTCATGTACATGCTGAGATCGAAGTCTGGAATATCGATCGCGCTGAGGTTGATGGTCGGGAAATCCAGATCGATCGACGGGACGTTGACATGCGGCAGCGAGATGTCCGGCAGCGCCACGTTCGGCAGGTTGACCGAGAAGTCCGGCACCGCGAATTCGGGGAAGAGGTCGGGCAGGTTCAGGTTTATGCCGAAGATCTTCTCCAGGTCCCAGAGTACGGAGGGCAGGGAGAGATGCGGAAAATTCACACCGATCGACCATACCAGCACCGGCAGCCGGATATCGGGTAGCAGGTCCTTGTACTTGATGATGCCCTTCAGGTTGATGCGGACCCTGGGCAGGTTGAAGCCGGGAATGTCGCCGAGCCGCCAGTTCGGCACAAGGCTCAGCTTCCAGCCCGGCAGGCCGAAGGGCGGGAGGTCGATATCGACCAGCTTGCGCAGGTCGATGCCCTTGAACAGGCCGACATTGAGGCTTGGCAGATTGACATCCGGGACGTTGATGCCCGGCACCTTCTGCATGGCCTTGCGGGTCTTGTTGGCCTCCTTCGCCATGTCCTTGGCATCCTGCAGCAGGCTCTTCGGCTTGAGCTGTGTGCCTTCGAACATGCGTTGCAGTGAAAGCCGCCGCTCGCGCTGGATCTCCATGAAGGCGGCGCGGAGTGCGGTTTCTTCCGATGCTGTCAGAGCCATGGGCTGTCCTCCGGACAGATTCCGTCGGCATCGTTGGGGCGCCGGCCGGAGACTGTCAGTCTCTGACTAGCGCAGAAATTCTCTATAATTGGTGAACGAAGGCGTCTCCGGCCGGAAAAGTCCGTCCGGCCGGAAACGTTTCCGCATGGTCAGCCGCGCCAGACCGCCGGGTCGGCGTCGACGGCGCCCGTGACGACCAGCTCCGTGGCGGCATCGCCACCGATGCCGGAATCGTTGTCGTTGCTCAGCGCCATCGCGCCGTCGCCGAGGAAGGCGACGCCCTCGATCCTGGTCGGCGCGTGGTCATCCAGGCCGCTTCAGGCCGGGGGCACATCCGCCCTTTCGGCGCTGAGCAGGGGAAACTCGATCCAGAAGGTGGAGCCTTCGCCCGGCACCGAGGTGAAGGAGATTCGCCCGCCCATATTCTCGGTCAGGCGCTTGGCGAGCGTCAGCCCGACGCCGGCGCCGTCGATCGCCCCGGCTTCGCGACCAAGCCGGTCGAACGGATTGAATATCCGGTCACGCAAATCGTCCGGAATGCCAAGGCCGGTATCGCGCACCGTCAGGCGGCACCATCCCTCCAGCGGGCTGTCGAGGGTCACGAAGACCCGGCCGTTCGGGCGATTGTACTTGATGGCGTTGCCCAGCAGGTTGGCGACGACCTGGCGGTACCGTTCGGCATCCGCCAGGATGAAGCAATCGCCGGAAAGGTTCGTCTGGTAGTCGATGGAAATCGACCGGGGCGCGGCGCGCAGCCTCTCGGCCACCAGCACGGACTGAACCTCGCGGGACGGGTTCATCGGCGCCGGCGCGACGTCCAGCGTTCCGGATTCGAGCCGGCTGAAATCGAAGAGCTTGGATACCAGCGTGAGCAGGATGTCGCCGCTGCGGACAATCTCCCGGATATATTCCTGCCGGCGCTCGACCGGCATCTCCGTCACGTCCTCCTTGAGCAGATCGCCGAATCCCATGATGGCATTGAGAGGTGTCCGGAACTCGTGGCTCATGGCGGCAAGGAACTCGGTTTTTACGCGACTGGCGAGAATGGCTTCGCTGGTTGCGAGTTCGAGATCGCGGGTGCGCTCGCTTACCCGACGTTCGAGATCGCGCTGGGTTTCCTGGAGAAGCCTGAGGCTGTTTTCTTCCCGTTCCTGCAGATCGTTGTAGGCGGTAACGAGTTCACCGATCTCGTCGTCCGAGTGCCATTCGACGCGGCGCCTGGACCGGCCTTCGGTTTCCCTGACCGCCCGCCGAAGCTCGGTGATCGGGCGTCCGACCGAACGGCTGTAGGAAACATGGACGATCGCGACGGCAGCCAGCAGCATGATGCCGACCGAAATGGCCGCGAAGCCGAGGCGCTGGTAGGCGCGTTCGACGAGGTGGCTGTCGGTGAAGGCGAGATCGACCTGTCCGACCTGGCGATAGCTGTCGTTGTCGACGAAATTGACGCGCTGGGTGGCTCGCCATTCCTCGGGCTGATTGTCGAAATCGCCGAAACTGTCGATGATCTCCCCGTTCATTCCCGAGATACGGATCGCGGAAACCGCTTCGTCGGCGATGATGTTGGCCAGCAGGAGCCTGACCTGGCGATGGTCATCGTTGGCCAGCGACTCTGCCATCACGATCGACAGGTTGGACGTGATGGCTGTCAGCCGGTGGCGCAGGTTGTCCGACGCCTTCTGGTAGACATGCCACTCGTAGCCGGATGTGAGGGCGACAAGCACAGCGAACATGGCGGGCACGAAAACGGCGAGAAACCGCAGTTCAATTCTTGAGACGAAGCTGGCGCCGAACCTGGTTTCGTCCGCCATATCGGTCGTCTGATGCTGTGGCGAAGTCGAAGTAGCGGTCATTCCCTCAGAGCTTGTCTTTCGGTGTGCTGAGTATGCTCGGCCAGATCCGGTCGCCGATGGCGATGTTCTTGTCCCGCTCCTCGAGCCAGAGGGTCCGGGTGCCGCGATCCAGCTGGACGAACAACCGGCCGTCGACCACCTCCCATGCCGCGGGATCGATCGCCAGTTTCTTGCCTACCCGCACCCCGTATGAGCAGAAGCCCCCATAGGCGGGGGCATACTTTTCGGGCGCGCCCTTGAACGCCTCCAGGTTCTCGGCGCTGGCGAACCTGTAGACCGCCCCGTTCCAGCTGTGGCTGTAACGGGATTTGCCTTCCACTGGTTTGCCTGCGGTGAAATAGGCGACGGGATCGAAACCGCCGAGAATCACGCCGTCCTCGTCCACATTCACGGTATCTGCCGCAAGCGCGGGCAGCGACATGAAAACGAACAGGACAGCAAGAATGGACAGCCGCATCGGCGCCATCATCGGATTATTCCTCCGTATTGACCTGCACGGCGGCAACTACCGTCCGTTGAGCGAAGCGCAAGACTATCGCACGCGCTTTCCCGGGACCATACGCAATAACCGAAGGGTCCGGTGGCGCGCGCGGGTTGTTGACCGATCAATCAGTTTGTTCTTGAGGGGCAGAATGGGACCGACTAGTTTTTCTGACCTCCGGTACAAGGGCCGGAGGCAAAAACAAAAAAATATGAAATCGGGAATCAAGGCGGCGAACCGCTGGTGCCCGGATGTTTTGACAAGGTTTTAGGGAGACCTCGCAGATGAAACTCAAGAAAATCGTCACGGCGACCGCTGCGGTTGCCGTGCTCGGTGTCAGCGCGCTCGCATGGACTGCTCCGGCGAACGCGCAGGATAGCAAAGTCCGTTGGAAACTGAGCTCGACCTATCCGAGCGGCCTGACCCAGCTCGGCACCCTCGGCGTTCTGCTGTCCAAGAACATCGATCTCGTATCCGGTGGCAACATCCAGATGAAGTTCTTCGAACCGTCGGCGCTCGTCCCGGCCCTCGAGAACTTCGACGCGGTCGCGGCCGGTTCCGTCGATGCTGCCTGGTCGACCCCGGGCTACTGGCGCTCCAAGGAAGAAGCGCTCTCACTGTTCGCCGCGGTTCCGTTCGGCCCGTCGGCCGGTGAATACCTCGCCTGGATGTATCACGGCGGCGGTCATGACCTGATGGACGAAGTCTATGCGAAGTACGGCATCAAGTCCGTCCTTTGCGGCGTTATCGCTCCGGAGGCCTCGGGTTGGTTCCGCAAGGAAATCACCTCGCTCGACGACCTCAAGGGCATGAAGATGCGTTTCTTCGGCCTCGGCGCCAAGGTCATGGAAAAGCTCGGCGTCTCGACCCAGCTGCTGGCCGGTGGCGACATCTTCCCGGCGCTGGAGCGCGGCACCATCGACGCGACCGAATTCTCCATGCCGGCCATCGACCTGAAGCTCGGCTTCTACCAGGTCGCGAAGCACTACTACTTCCCGGGCTGGCACCAGCAGTCGACCCTGTTCGAACTGATGATGAACAAGGCGAAGTGGGACGCGCTCTCCGACACGCAGCGGGCCCAGATCGAGACGGTCTGCAAGGCCAACATCACCGAAGGTCTTGCCGAAGGTGAGGCGATCCAGGCGAAAGCCCTGATCGAGCTGAAGGCCAAGGGTGTGACGATCCACCGCTGGTCGCCTGAAATTCTCGCGACGCTCGAGAAGACCTGGAACGAGGTTGCCGGCGAACTGTCCGCCAGCGACCCGACCTTCAAGAAGGTCTGGGACTCGCTGCAGGCTTTCCGCGGCGACTACAAGGTCTGGAAAGATCTCGGCTATCTGAACTGATCGCTGATCGGCATGCGGCCGGAAGCAACAGGCTTCCGGCCGCATTGTTTTTCCCTTCCGGCCATACCCGCCGGTGACGAGCGGAGGAAGACATGACCGCCCTGTTGCGCGTCAGTTCGGCCATCGACACGATCATAGACAGGATCGCGATGGTGTTTGTCTGGGCGAGCGTACTGCTGATGCTCGCCGTCATATACGATGTCGTTACACGATATTTCGGTTTGCCGCGCGGCTTCGGCCTCAATGCAACGATCCTCCAGGAATCCGAATACTGGTTTCACACCTTCCTGTTCTCTTTCACGCTGGCCTGGGCCTACCGGCGCCAGTCGCATGTCCGGATCGACCTGATCCGCGACCGGTTGCCGATGCGGATGAAGTATCTCGTTGAGTTCATCGGCTGCCTGCTGTTCCTGATCCCCTTTTCGGCGGTCGTGCTCTACTTCACCTACGACTACACGTTGCAATCCTTCATGCAGGACGAGGTGTCGAAGTCCGGTGTGGGCATGACCAATGTCTGGATCGTCAAGTCCGCCATCCCGGCAATGTGCCTGCTGTTGTTGATGGCCGGCATCTCGCATCTCATCAAGTCCCTCGCAGGCGTGCTCGGCAAGCTGCCACCTGCCCTGGCAACCGAGACCCTCGGGGGAGATAACTGATCATGGATCTCGAAACCATTCTCCCGCTCGCGATGTTCGCGGCGCTGGCGCTCTTCCTGTTCTCGGGATACCCGGTCGCCTTCGTGCTCGGCGGTGTCGGTCTCGCCTTCGGGTTCCTCGCCATCCTGCTTGACCCGGACTGGTACAACATCACCATGTTCTCGGCGATTCCGGGCCGGATCTTCGGCGGAATCGCGGAAAACCTGATTCTCACGGCCATCCCCATGTTCATTTTCATGGGCACGATGCTGGAGAGATCGGGCGTCGCCAAGGATCTGCTCTACTGCCTGGAAGTGCTGCTCCGGCGCGTGCCGGGCGGTCTCGCGATCTCGGTCGTGCTGATGGGCACCATCATGGCGGCGACCACCGGCATCATCGGCGCCAGCGTGGTGATGATGACACTGCTCGCGCTGCCGACCATGATGAAGATGGGCTACGACAACCGGCTCGCAACGGGGTCCATCGCGGCGTCGGGGACGCTCGGAATCCTGATTCCGCCATCCATCATGCTGGTCATCATGGCGGACCTGCTCGGCCGGTCGGTCGGCAACCTCTTCTTCGCCGCTTTCTTCCCCGGCTTGCTGCTTGCCGCTCTCTACGTGGTCTATGTCTGCGGCATCTCGGCGATCTTCCCGAAGATGGCGCCGAGTTCGGATGCTGATTTCGGTCCGCAGAACACGAGCGCCCGTATCGGCATGGTGCTGCAGAGTTTCCTGCCGCCGGTGTTCCTGATCTTCCTGGTCCTGGGATCCATCCTGCTCGGCTGGGCGACCCCCACCGAGGCGGCCGGCGTCGGCGCCGCGGGATCGGTTCTGCTCGGCTTCATCAATCTCGTCGTCCTGCCGAAACTCGGCATCAATTCGCTCGACGAGCGGTATGGCGCCATCGGCGGCACCGATACGGTGGTTGTGCCGCGTGATTCGTTCTTCACGGTGTTGAAGGACGTGGTCGTTCGTGCCGCGTTGACCAATGCGATGATCTTCGGCCTGTTCATCGGCGCGACCATGTTCAGTTATGTGTTCCGGAACCTCGGCGGCGACGACGTGGTGATCGGCATGGTCGAACATCTCGGCCTCGGCTCATGGGGATTGCTGTTCCTCATCATGGGCGTGGTGTTCGTGCTGGGCTTCTTCTTCGACTGGCTGGAGATCACCCTGATCGTGCTGCCGGTCTTCTCGCCGATCATCGAGAGACTGGATTTCGGCGCCCATGTGGACCAGTTCGAGATGGTCTACTGGTTCGCCATCCTGCTCGCGGTGAACCTGCAGACCTCGTTCCTGACGCCGCCATTCGGGTTCGCGCTGTTCTACATGAAGGCCGTCGCGCCGCCCGGCGTGAAGATCGAGCATATATATCTCGGCATCATCCCGTTCGTGATCCTGCAGCTTATCGGGCTTGGTCTTGTTATGGCCTTCCCGGACATCGCGCTCTGGCTGCCGAGAACCTTCCTGAACTGATGAAACGCCGCACCGGCTCGCACCGGTGCGGCGCCTTCACGTCCCGGTCTTCCGCTGGGGAAAGATCAGGCTGACCCTGGCGCCGGCGTCGGTGGCGTTGGTGACGACCAGCTGTCCGCCATGCAGACCCATCAGCGAATTGACGATCGACAGCCCGAGCCCGGAACCCTCGTGCTTGCGCCGTTCGATGTCTTCCTCGACCTGCGAGAAGGGCTCGAGAACCTTGTCGAGTTGGTCTTCCGGGATGCCGCGTCCGGTATCCGTGACGGATACACGGTAACCGTCCCGGTCGTGGGGGTCCGCCTCGACCTCGATCACGCCGCCGTCGGACGACCCGGCTTTGCGGATGCCTTCCAGATAGGTCGCGAATTCCTCCGCCGCCTGGGCATCGGGGCAGAAGAAGGGGTTGTTGTTCACTTCGTTC
>JAVKCR010000218.1:0-2881 GCA_040222645.1 Rhodospirillales bacterium | reverse complement strand
TGCACACGGCGGTGCTCTGGCTGACTGCAGCGCAGCTGGACCGGATGAACGCCACGGAGGCGCTTGGGGTCAACTACAGGCTCGGGTGGATGGCGCGCCGCTCGGTCTCGCGCCGGTTCGGCCTGACGGCGGACCGTATCGCCGCCTACATCTCGCTGCATGGCGCGGTGACGTGCGATGCGGGCGCGCCGGTTCCGGTCGCGGGTTTCCGCCGGCAGGGCGGGCAGGGGCGGGCGCTCGACCAGGGCGGGGTTCATGCTCTGGCTCATCCTCGCGTCGCGCCGGGTGAGGAGTTGCATGCTCATATCGCCAATCTTGTGGGCGACAAGTCGGTGCGGGAACAGCGCAGGGACATGCTGAAACGCAATGCCCTGCCGCACGATCCGGCGTTCTGGCCGGAAGGGTGAAGCGAGCATGCTGCTATCTGACTAAGAAACTTGTCATCCTGGGGCCGCCGGAGGCGGAGCCCGGGACCTCGGGCGTTTCCCGCAAGCTCGGGAGATCCCGGACTGTCGCTGCGCGCCATTCAGGATGACTGCTTTTCTTCTGTTTGTGCTTTCGGAAATGAACAAAGTTGAGGACTGAAGTGGGAGCGCTTTGCTGCAACATCCACGCCAGCCGTCCACTCAAACGTCCCACCTAAACCCGCGACACCCCGACAGTCGCGATCACCTTGTCCTCGATCTCCAGCGTGGTCGGGATATCGTGGAGGGCGAGGCGTTCCATGCCGGCATCCCTGAAATGTTTCCGGCCCCGATCACCGGCGATGATTGTGATGCCGTTTCGCGCGGCCACCTTCAGCCAGGCGATGGCGTTTCCGCCTCACCGTTCGTCCGGGATGTCTTTGGCACGCGCTAACATCAGTTCGTTCAGCATCGGGCAATGGGCCGACCCCGTGGCGCAGTTCCCGGTGAGTTCCGCCAGCGCGCGTTCCAATTGTCGGAGATCCTCGATGCGTGTCCGTATTTTCCGGAGATGCCGGTCGGCAACGGCCTGCGCCGCATTGCAGTCCGTCTCCTCTCCTTCGGCAAGGGCCAGCAACGCCGTCACGTCAGACAGGCCGAAGCCGAGATCCCGGCAACGCTTGATGAAGCAGAGCCTGCCGATATCCGCCTGTCGGTAGAACCGACGTCCGTTGGCAGCCCGCGTCGGGGCGGGCAGTACGCCGCAGCGTTCGTAGTAACGGATCGTCTCGATGTGGACGCCGCTCATTCGGGACGCCTCACCGATCGTGTGCATGCACGGATTCCCGCTTGATCCTGTAGTCGCTACAGGATGCAGATTGATCCGACTGCGGTCAATGCAAGTCCCGGCTGATCCCCGTTGCGGGGTGTACCGGTTACCGTTGAATTGATGTCTGAACGGAGAAATCTGGACATGAAACTCCCCCTGATCGGGACCGGGGCTACCGGTACGGTCTTCACCGGGCTGTGCTGCGTCACGCCGCTCTTGCCCTGGCTGGCCGGTGCACTCGGACTCGGCGCCTATCTCGATTATGTCTACCGGGATTCGGTACTGCTGCCGGCGCTCGGCTTCTTTGTTCTCATGACGGGATACGGGATATGGCGACGGAAAAGAACACACCGATCCTGACATCGGTCCTCGTCTGCCCCGAATGCGGGCACGAATCCGAGGAACTGATGCCTGTCGACGCCTGCCTGTGGTTTCACGAATGCACGGCATGCGCGACGGTGTTGAGGCCTAAGCCGGGCGATTGTTGCGTGTTCTGCTCCTACGGATCGGTTCCCTGTCCGCCGGTGCAGTTGTCCGGGGATCGTGGTTAGACCCGCCACACCCCGACATTCGCGATTACCTTGTCCTCGATTTCCAGCGTGGTCGGGATATCGTGGAGGGCGAGGAGTTCCATGCCGGCATCCCTGAAATATTTCCGGCCCGGATCGGCGGCGATGACGGTGATGCCGTTGCCGGCGGCCACCTTCAGCCAGGCGATGGCATCTGCGGCGAGCGCCAGTTCGTAGAACATGTCACCGGCGAGGATCACCTCGATCCCGGACGGGAGCGGCGCCCGGAGAAGGTTTTCGGTGGTTGTTTCAACCGTGACACCGTTCAGGAGCGCATTCATTTCCGCCGAGGCGTTGGCCATCGGGTCGATGTCGGCGGCGAGAACCGATGCCGCACCGGCCTTCAACGCCGCGATGCCGACCAGCCCGCTGCCCGACGCCATGTCGAGCACGCGTTTGCCCCGCACCAGCTCCGGGTTCTCGCGGACATGCAGCGCCAGCGCCTGGCCGCCGACCCAGGGGAAGGCCCAGAAGGGCGGCGCGATGCCGATCTGCTCGAGATTGTCCTCCGTCGCCTGCCAGAGCGGCGTCAGCTCGTTCGCCTGGTGCAGGCGGATGTCGGGCAGCGCGGGGACGGGAAGGATGGTCGTGTTGGCTTCGATAAAGGCGCGGGCGTCCATTCAGAGGAACGCTGGTATGGCGAAGGCGGCGAACAGCAGCCAGCCGAACAGCCGGTTCGACCGGAACTTTGCGAGGCAATCCTGCGGGTCGTCGAAATCCAGCGTCTTCACCTGCCAGGCGAGCTGGATGGCGCCGGCGAGGATGAGCGCCAGGGTCAGCGGGCCGTAACCGGCGCCCCAGGCTGCCGTGAGCATCAGCATGATCGTCGCGGCGTAGAAGCCGGAGATCCACTTGCGGCTCGCCGCACCGAACCGGAGCGCGGTCGATTTCAGGCCGATAAGGGCGTCGTCCTCCTTGTCCTGGTGCGCGTAGATGGTGTCGTAGCCGATGGTCCAGCAGATGCCGGCGGCATACATCACCAGCGGCCAGGGGGCGAGGTCGCCGCGCACCGCCGCCCAGCCCATCAGCGCGCCCCAGTTGAAGGCGAGGCCGAGGAAGAATTGCGGCCAGTAGGTCAC
>JAVKCR010000217.1:0-6413 GCA_040222645.1 Rhodospirillales bacterium | reverse complement strand
CGACTTCGTGCTGCTGCTCGATGAATGCTATGCCGAGATCTACAACGACCTGCCGCCGCTCGGCGGGCTCGAGGTCTGCGCCGCGCTCGGCGGCAGCCTGAAGAACGTGCTGGTGTTCCACTCGCTGTCGAAACGGTCGAGCGCACCGGGCCTGCGATCCGGTTTCGTTGCCGGCGATCCGGATATCATCGCCGCCTTCGGCAGCTTCCGGGACTATTCCTCGGCGGTGCAGCCGATGCCGATCATGCAGGTCTCGGCAGCACTCTGGAACGACGACACCCACGTCGTCGCCAACCGCGACCTCTACCGAGAGAAGTTCCGCATTTCCGACCGCCTGCTCGGCCAGAAGCCCGGCTATTACACGCCGGCCGGCGGCTTCTTCCTCTGGCTCGATGTCGGCGACGGGGTGGAGACGACGCTCCGGCTCTGGCGCGAACAGGGTGTGCGCGCCCTGCCCGGCGCCTACCTCACGCAACCCTCGGCGGACGGCAATCCCGGCGCGCCCTATATCCGCCTCGCCCTGGTGCAGGGCCTGGAAGAGACGGAACGCGCGCTGGAAAAGGTCGCCCGCGTCATCTGATGGCTCAGGTGCGCGGGACGCCCTTCGGGTCTTCCGACCCGGCGCGGAAGCGGTAGACGCCCTCGGCGGACGCGATCAGGTCGCCGTCGGCATTGAACATGTCGCCGCGGCAGAAATAGATCTTCCGGCCGCCGCCGATCTTCGTCGCCACGCAGCGCACCCGGCCCGCCTTCGCCTGGCCGATGAACTGGGTATTCAGCGACAGGGTCACGGCGAGACGCACATTGCCCGGCTCGCCGCAATATTGCCCGGCATAGCCGCAGGCCGCATCGAGGATGGTTGCGATCACGCCGCCATGCAGCACGCCGCTGCGGTTGAGATGGCGCTGCTCGACATCGAGTTCGAGCACCGCATGGCCGTCCTCCCATTCCGTCAGTTCATAGCCGACGGTGACGTTGAAGCCCGATAGTTCCTCTTCCGCGATAGCCTGGCTCATGTCTTGTCCCATTTGTCCGTACTTGATGGGCAATCTCTAGAACGTGAGATAGCCGCCGTCCACAGGCAGCATGATCCCGGGGATGTATAAAGCTCTAGAGTCAGGCTTGTCAGTCCGCCGCCAGCGCCATCGGCGCCCGGTAGAGATAGTCGCGGGTCAGCGGCGCCGCGGCGCGCTTGTGGGCCAGTTGCATCTGGAAAACCGTCAGTTCCTGGATGCTGAACCCCATCTCGCAGCCCTGAAGGTAAAGTTCCCACATCCGGCAGAAGCGTTCGTCATAGAGGTTAGCGACCTTCGCGCGGTTCTTCTGGAAGGTGTCGTTCCAGCGGTCGAGGGTCCAGGCGTAATGCATCCGGAGATTCTCGAAGTCGGTCAGCCAGAGGCTGGTGTTCTCGACGCATTTCATGAGTTGCGAGGCCGACGGCAGGTAGGAACCCGGGAAGATGTACTTCCGGATCCAGGGATTGATGGGCCGGGGTTTGCGCATCCGCCCGATGGTGTGGATCAGGGCAACGCCATCCGTGTCGAGCAGTTCGCTGATGCGCCCGAAATATTCGCCGTAATGCGGCGGGCCGACATGTTCGAGCATGCCCACCGACACCACCCGGTCGAAGCGTTCGGTGACATGGCGGTAGTCCTTCAGCAGGTAGCGCGCCCTGTCCGCGAGCCCCGCCTCGGCGGCGCGATCGTTGGAAACACGGTGCTGTTCCTTCGACAGCGTCACCCCGGTGACGTCGCAGCCGAATTCCTTCGCGATATAGAGACCGAGCCCGCCCCAGCCGGAGCCGACATCGAGCACCCGCATGCCGGGCTCGAGGCAGAGCTTGCGGGCGATATGCTCTTTCTTCGCGGTCTGCGCGGTCTCGATGTCTTCCGTGCCGGTGCGGAAATAGGCGCAGGAATATTGTTTGTCGCTGTCGAGGAACAGGTCGTAGAGACCGCCTGACAGATCGTAGTGGTGAGCGGCATTCTGCTGCGCCCGTCCGACCGGGTTGTAGTGCGAGAGCCAGTGGGTTGCGCTGTCCACGACCCGCCGCAATTCGCCATGCCAGGTCCGGTCGATATCGGACTGGCCGGCGCCGAAGATATAGAGGAAATCCTTGAGGGTCCCCTCATCGAACACCAGGCCGCCCTCGACATACGCCTCGCCGAAGGAGAGCCGTGGCTGCCAGAGCAGCCGGCGATGCCATTTGCTGTCCGTGACCCTGAGGACGACCTTCGGGTCTCCGGACTTCGTTATGTCATGCGCCCTTCCATGCGCATCGATGAGTGTGACCGTGCCATCACTGACGATGGCACGCATGAGTTTTGCGAGTAGCACCGTCCTATTCCTTCTTTACCCTGATTTCAGGTAGGCCGGCATTTTGTCCCGTCAACCCACCCGTCAGGGTTCAGAAATTCTGCAAATGGTTTGTACGGGACGCAATCAAAAAGCTATATTGACCGGGCAATTCAGCCGCTTTTCGAGGATCTCCAGGATGACTACCGCCCCGCTCCGTGGCGTCTACGCCGCTGCCATCACCCCGTTCGATGCCGATCTCAACCCGGACACCGGCAAATGGCTCGACCATTGCCGCTGGCTGCTGGCGAATGGCTGCAACGGCGTGGCCCCGCTCGGCACGACCAGCGAGGCGAATTCGATCCCGCTCGACCAGCGCCTCGCGATGATCGAGGCCTATGGCGCCTCCGACCTGCCGAAGCAGACGGCGATCTTCGGCACCGGCGCCTGCTCCATCGGCGAGGCGGTGACGCTGACCAGGGCCGCCATCGGCATCGGCGCCGGCGGCCAGTTGATGCTGCCGCCCTTCTACTACAAGAACCCGAGCGAGGACGGTCTTTTCGGCTTCTTCTCCGAGGTGATCCAGCGTGTCGGCGATGACCGCATGCGGCTCTATCTCTACCATTTCCCGCAGATGTCGGCGACGCCGATCCCGGTCTCGCTGACCGTTCGCCTGAAGAAGGAATACGGCGATATCGTCGCCGGCATGAAGGATTCCTCCGGCGTTTGGGATTATACCGCGGAAACCCTGAAGGAAATTCCGGGCTTCGGCGCCTTCGTCGGCAACGAATCCTTCCTGCTCGACGCACTGCGCGCGGGCGGCGCCGGCACCATCTCGGCATCGACCAACCTCTCCGCCTCGCTCTGCCAGAAGGTGTTCGCCAACTGGCAGTCGGACAAGGCCGACGAATACCAGCGGGCGGCGACGGCGGTGCGCGCCATCTTCCAGAAATACCCGACCGTGCCGGGCCAGAAGACTGCGAAGGCGCATGTTTCCGGCGATTCCTCCTGGCTGCGTCAGATGCCGCCGCTCGAAGCCATGCCGGAAGCGGCGCGCGCGGAGCTGATCGCCGCCCTGCAGGCGGTCGGCTCGCTCGACAGCTACCTCAAGGTGGCCTGACGCCACACCGGGGCCACTGCCCCGGAAGGTTCGCATGATCAGTCTGTTCCGCCCGGTCGACCGCGCGCTCTATGGCCGGATCTGGAAGATCGCGCTGCCGATGATGCTGGCCGGCGTCTCCGAACCGCTGCTCGGAGCCGTCGACACCGCGGTTGTCGGCCACCTGCCGGACCCGAAGCATCTCGGCGCGGTCGCCGTCGGCGCGATGCTGTTCTCCTACGTCTTCTGGGCCTTCGGTTTCCTGAAGATGGGTACCGGCGGCTACGTGGCGCAGGCCTTCGGCCGCGGTGACGGCGACGAGATGCGCGCCATCATCGGCCGGGCGGTGCTGATCGCGGCGGTGATCTCCGTCGCCCTGATCGCGCTCCAGCGGCCGATCCTCGCGCTCGCGCTGCCGCTGATGGGGGCGGAACCGGCTGTCAACGAACTCACCGACCTCTATTTCTCGATCCGCATCTGGAGCACGCCTGCGGCGCTGATCCAGTACATCGTCTTCGGCCTGCTGCTCGGTTTGCAGAACGCGCGAGCCAACCTGGTCGTGCTGCTGGCGCTCAATATCGGCAATATCCTTCTCGACCTGTTGTTCGTGCTGGTCTTCGACATGGGGGTTGCCGGGGTCGCCTGGGCGACGGTGATCGCGAGCTATCTCGCCGCCGGGCTCGGCATCTGGCTGGCGCTGCGGGAAGTGGCCCGCCATCCCGGCCTCTGGAACCGGCAGGGGCTGCTGGACATGGCGCGGCACAAGGAACTGTTCCAGACCAACGCCAACATCTTCATCCGCACGCTGCTGCTGGTATCCTGCTGGGCCCTGTTCACCTCCATCGGCGCCAGGATCGGTACCGACGTGCTGGCGGCGAACGCGGTGCTGGCGAACTTCATGGCGATCATGGCCTACGCGCTGGACGGCTTCGCGCATGCCGCGCAGGCGGTTTCCGGTTCGGCCTGGGGCGCCCGCGACCGCCGGCTGTTCGAGGACAGCGTGCGCGGCGCGCTGCAATGGTCGATCATCTTCGCGCTGCCGATCGCGCTCGCCTATCTCGTCGCCGGGCACTTCCTGGTCGATCTGATGACCGGCATTCCGGCAGTGCGCGAGATCGCCTACGGCTACCTGCCCTGGATGGCGCTGCTCACCCTCGTCTCCACCTGGGCCTTCGTCTATGACGGCGTCTTCATGGGCGCGACCCGAACGCGGCCCTTGCGCGATTCGGCGATCATCTGCACGGCGATCTACGTGGCGGTGATCTTCACCGGCACGCATTTCTACGGCGCGGACGCCATCTGGCCCTCGGTGATCCTGCTCAACATCCTGCGCGGCGCCACCCTGCAACTCGCCTGGCCGAAGCTGCTCCGCGCTCTGCCGGAGAAACAAACATCGTCCTGAACTCGCTTCAGGACGAGGAAAGGGTATTGGTCATCCTGGGGCCGCCGAAGGCGGAGCCCGGGATCTCGGACATCCGCCGCAGGTTCAGGAGATCCCGGACTGGCGCTCCGTGCCATCCAGGATGACGAAATTGGAATGGCGGATGGTAAACGAGATGCTACCTGCCTACCTCTTCAATCCGTCGAGCACCGTACCGAGATAATCGAGACCGGGGATCTCCGGTGCCGGCGGACCGCCGGCCTTCGCGTACATCTCCATCGCCGTCGGCAGGTTGTCTGCCGTCGGGAACTTCTGCTTCAGCACCTCGTAGAGCGTCCTGAGCGGCGGCCGGGGGTTGGCTGGCACAGAGGCGGCCGTCACCGCGCCGGCCCGGACCGCCTGGTTGAACAGAACGGCGGTCGAGAGCGCCTTGTTGTAGCCCGACGACACCGTGATGTTGACCCCGAGCACCGCGAACCCGCCCTGGCGCCAGACCAGCAGCGGCGAGCCGGAATCGCCCTGAACGATGTCACAATAATGCCCGAGCACGGGCTCGCCCGTGAAGAAACCCTTCACGTCGCAATTGATGTGGGCGCTGAGGATATGCGGCGAATCGCCGCTGTAGCCCGCCTGGATATAGACCGTGGATCTGTCCACCAGACGCTGGAAATTCTCCGGTCCGAGCGGCGAGATTCCGACATAGCCGACCTCGCGCCCGATATCCCGGTCGAGTTTCAGCAGCGCCCAGTCATTGGCGTTGTTCGTCGCATTCGGCGCCACCCGCGGATCGAAGCCGGTCGGCAGCACGATTTCCCGCGCCTTTGCGTCCGTCAGCCATTCGCCGCGCATGTAGCCGGCGACGAAGCTGACCGATTGCGGACGGACGTAATCCTGCGTCAGCCGGTTGTAGAGGCAGTGGGCCGCGGTCAGCACCACGTCGATTCCGATCAGGGTGCCGGTGCAATGGCCGCGGCTCCGCAGGCTGGTGATGACATTGACCCGGCCCACCGCGCTCCAGGGATATTCCCGGCTGTCCATCGCCACCCGGTCGTCGGCGCCCTTGATGCCGACACGGCTCGGGCCCGCGGCGTGAGCCGATGTGGCGAGGAAGGCCATCATCCCCATCAACGCCAGGGCTGGTCGAAGGAGCCCGAGATCCCGGGCTCCGCCTTCGGCGGCCCCAGGATGACGGGATATGGAAATGTTTGTCATCCTGGATGCCGCGAAGCGGCAGTCCGGGATCTCGGGCATATGCAATGCCCGCCGTAGCCAGCGGTATCCCGCCCGGCCAACTCCATCAAAATCACGCAAGAACCGTACCCTCCGATCCATGCCTACAGGCATAGCGCGTCGGCAGGCCCGTGAGAACCCTTGAACTGCGCCCCGCCATCGCGCAGTTATGTCGGCATGAGTTTCGACGCCGCCGCCATCCGCCGGGAATTCCCCGTCTTCGACAACGGCCCGCTGCACTATCTCGACCACGCCTCGTCGAGCCAGGTGCCGGCCGCCGTGATCGAGGCGCTCGCCGCCCATGACCGGACGGCGCGGGCCAACGTCCACCGCAGCGTCTACGATCTCGCGGAGCGGGCGACGGCGGCCTACGAGGGCGCGCGTGCCAACCTGGCGCGCTGGATCAAT